>JAYVKX010000281.1:0-4531 GCA_043768005.1 Novosphingobium sp.
GATCGAGCAGATCGTGCAGGATCTGGTAGGGGACCAGCACCGCGATGTGCTGATCGCGCGGCTGGTCGCTTGCGGTGTGCCTGCGGGGCCGGTCAATACACTGCAGGATGTGTTCGCCGATCCGTTCGTCGAGGCGCGCCAGACGGTGCACCGTTTCGTCCGCGATGACGGGGTTGAAATTCCGAGCGTCGCCTATCCGGGCAAGCTGTCCGCGACGCCTGCCGATTATCGCTACCAGCCGCCGAAAGTGGGCGAACAGAGCCGCGAATTGCTGCATGACTGGCTGGGGCTGGACGGCGCAGAACTGGCCGCACTGGAAGCAGCGGGCGTGGTCAAGCAGGGCTAGGCTAAACCACCACACCGCCATCGATCACCAGGGTTTGCCCGGTCATGAAGCTCGATGCGTCCGAGCCCAGAAATACCGCCGCACCTGCTAACTCGTGCGGTTCGCCAATCCGGCCAAGGCAGGCGTTGGAGACCGAATGCTTCAGGTTTTCCGGATTTTCCCACAGCGCCTTGGCGAAATCGGTTCGCACCAGCCCGGGGGCCAGTGCGTTGATCCGGACATTATCCGGGCCGAATTCGCGCGCGAGGTTTTTCGCCATCTGGATGTCCGCCGCCTTTGTGATCGCATAGGCCCCCAGAATCGCGGAGCCGCGCAGGCCCCCGATCGAGGAGACCAGAATGATCGCGCCCGATTTGCGCGCGCGCATTTCGGGCGCGACCATGGTGATCAGCCAGTGTTGGGCAACGACATTAAGCTCCAGCGTCTTGCGGAATGCCTCGTCGGTGATCGTCTCCATCGGTCCGTAATGCGGGTTTGACGCGGCATTGCAGACCAGCACATCGATCCGGCCAAATGCAGCGCGGGCGGCATCGATCATCGCTTGCAGCGATTCTTTCGATGACAGGCTGGACGCCACCGCGATCGCAGCGCCGGGATGTTTGGCATTGATCGCGTCCGCAACCGCTTCACACGGCCCGATGTTGCGGCTGGTGATCACTACCTTGGCACCGTGATCGGCATAGTCTTCGGCAATCGCCTGCCCGATCCCGCGTGATGAGCCGGTGATCACGGCGACCTTTCCGGTCAAATCGAACTGGTTCATGGGTCTGCTTATGCTCCTGCTTTTTGGGCAAACTCCCACGCCTTGTCAGCCAGCGGCTGAACCCGCTCGGACATTGATTTGGCATGGGCGGATGAGGCGGTGCCTTCGATTACCCGCTTTTTGATCCCCTGGATAATCCCGGCGAGGCGGAAGAAATTATAGGCGAAATACCAGTTCATGTCGGGCACGCTGGTCCGGTCGGTCAAGCCGCAATAGCGCTCCACCACCTCGTCCAGCTCGGGGATGCCCAGCGCCTTCCGATCAAGATCCATCACGCCTGAACGCCCGGCGTTTTCGGTGACCCAGGCCATCGCAACATAGGTGAAATCAGCCAAGGGATCGCCCAGCGTGGACAGTTCCCAATCGAGCACCGCCAGCACTTCCGGCCGGTCATGGGCATAGATCATATTGTCGATCCGGTAATCCCCGTGGACCACCGAAGTGCGGGTCTGCTCGGGTAAAGTGGCGGGGAGCCATTCGATCAGCCGCTCCATCGGGGCCATGGTCTCGGTTTCGGCCAGACGGTATTGCCTGGTCCAGCGTTCGACCTGGCGGGCAAAGTAATTACCCGGCTTGCCGTAATCCGAAAGTCCAGCCGCCGCGACATCGACATTGTGCAGCGACGCCAGCGTATCGATCATCGATTCGTAGGTGGCGCGGCGATATTCGGGGGTGGCACCGGGCATCGATCCGTCCCAGATCGTCCGCCCATCGACCATGCCCATGACGTAGAACCAACTGCCCAGCACGCTGTCATCGGTGCACAGCCCATATTGCGGCGCAACCGCGAAGCCCACCTGATGCAACCCGGCCTGGACCTTGTATTCACGGTCGACCGCATGGGCCGAGGGCAGCAGCGGGCCGTAAGGCTTGCGGCGCAGGACGTAATTGCCCGAAGGCGCGACGATCCGATAGGTCGGGTTGGATTGTCCGCCCTTGAACTTGGTCAGCTCGATCGGTCCGATGAAACCTGCAACATTGGCTTCCAGCCACTGGGTCAGCTTCGCCTCGTCCAGTCTGTCCGCCCCTTCGGGCACGACCGTGCCGACGAAGGCGGTTTCGGCATCGATCGGTGCTTCGCTCATTGCCGGCCCTTCATTGATCGAACACGATGACGGAGCGCGCGGAATGCCCGGCGCGCATCTTGTCAAAGCCCGCGTTGACCTCGCTCAGCGGGATCCGTTCGGCGATGATCGTATCCAGATCGAGCAGCCCGCGCAGGTAGAAATCGACCAGTCGCGGCAGATCGACCGGGAAGTGATTGCCGCCCATGATCGCGCCTTGCAGCTTTTTGCCCGAAAGCAGGTCCATCGCGCTCAGCCCGACCTTTTCGGTCAGCGGCAGCATCCCCAGGATCGTCGCCGTGCCGCCGCGTCGCAGCGAACTGACCGCCAGCGCTGCCGAGGCTGGCCGGCCAACGGCCTCGACCGCGTGATCGACGCCGCCTTTGGTCAGCTCCAGGATCTGCTGAGCGGCGTCCGGCGCGCTGGCATCGACCACGTCGGTCGCCCCCAGCTTGATCGCCAGGGCGCGCTTTTCGGCAATCGGATCGGCCGCGATGATCCGCCCGGCCCCGGCAATCTTGGCGGCGTTGATTGTGGCAAGACCCACCCCGCCGCAGCCGATCACGGCCACGGTTTCGCCCGGGGTCACTTTGCAGGCATTGAAGATGGTGCCCGCACCGGTGGTTACCGCGCAGCCGATGATCGCCGCGCGATCAAGCGGCATATCGGGGTTGATCGCGACGCAGGCATGTTCGTGAACCAGCATCATTTCGGCAAAGGCCGACAAATTGAGCATCTGGGCCACCGGGCTGCCATCGCTGCTGCGGGCCAGGCGCGGGGCCTCGCCCGGCCGGCGGCGGGTGTCACCGCCCAGACACAGCGACATCCGTCCGGTCACGCAGAACTCGCAGTGGCCACAGAAAGCTGACAGGCAGGTGACGACCGCATCGCCCACCTTGACCGTGCGAACCTCGCTGCCCACCGCCTCGACAATCCCGGCTGCCTCATGCCCCGGCACAGCCGGAAGTGCATGCGGATAGATCCCGTCGATGAAATGCAGATCCGAATGGCACAAGCCGCAGGCCGCAGTGCGGATCAGCACCTCATGCGGACCGGGCTTGGCAATCGCCAGATTACCAATGACGAGCGGGCTGCCGGCTTGTTCGAGGATCGCGGCCTTCATGTATTTGTCCTTAATTCGCGTCGTCCCGGGCATGACCCGGGACGACGATTTACTAGCGCGACACGCCGACATCGCCCGCGCTGAAGCCGGGAGGCTTCGTCGCGCCCGAATGTCGGGCGAACTCGATCCGGGCGATGGCCCGCTCGTGCACTTCATCCGGACCATCGGCCAGGCGCAGCGTGCGCTGATGCGCCCAGGCCTGAGCCAGCCCGAAATCTTCCGAAACCCCGCCTGCGCCGTGGGCCTGGATGGCATCATCGATGATCCGCAGCGCCATATTGGGAGCCTGGACCTTGATCATCGCGATCTCGGCTGCAGCGGCTTTGTTGCCGACCTTGTCCATCATGTCTGCCGCTTTCAGGCAGAGCAGCCGGGTCATTTCAATATCGATCCGCGCCCGCGCGATTCGCGATTCCCACACCGATTGCTCGGCGATGGTCTTGCCGAAGGCGACCCGCGTCTGCAGTCGCTTGGCCATTTTCGCCAGCGCCTCTTCGGCCACCCCGATGGTGCGCATGCAGTGGTGGATCCGGCCTGGCCCGAGGCGGCCTTGCGCGATCTCGAACCCGCGGCCTTCGCCCAGCAGCATGTTGGTTGCCGGGATACGGACATCGTTGAGCAGGATTTCCATATGGCCGTGGGGCGCATCATCATAACCGAACACCGGCAGATGGCGCAGGATTTCGACGCCCGGGGCGTTCAGCTCCATCAGCACCATCGATTGCTGGGCGTGGCGCTTGGCCTCAAAATCGGTCTTGCCCATGACGATGGCGATAGAGCAGCGCGGATCGCCCGCGCCCGAAGACCACCATTTGCGTCCGTTGATGACATATTCATCGCCTTCGCGGCGGATCGAACATTCGATGTTGGTCGCATCCGACGAGGCAACGTCAGGCTCGGTCATCAGGAAGGCCGAACGGATCTCACCCCGCATCAGCGGGCCCAGATACTGGTCCTTCTGATCGCGGGTGCCGTAACGGTGGAGCACTTCCATGTTGCCGGTATCGGGCGCAGAGCAGTTGAACACTTCGCTGGCAAAGGCAGCGCGGCCCATTTCCTCGGCGCACAAGGCGTATTCAAGGTTGGTCAGCCCAGGACCTTCGAATTCGAAGGTATCGTCCACATGGGAGCGGCCGGCCTGCGGCGGCATGAACAGGTTCCAGATCCCCTGTGCCTTGGCGCGGGCCTTTTCCTCTTCGACCACGGGCAGAACTTTCCAGCGTCCTCCTTCGGCA
>JAYVKX010000282.1:0-2435 GCA_043768005.1 Novosphingobium sp.
TCGATCCGCAGCATGAATTTCCCGCCCGCTTGCTTGGCAAGCAGCCAATTATGCAGCGCGGCACGGATATTGCCGACATGGAGCGTGCCCGTGGGCGAGGGGGCGAAGCGGGTGGTGACGGTCATGGCTTGCGTCTATAACGCCTGACCGACGTTGCGCCAGTGAAGGAACGCAGCCGCGACAAGCTATGGCTGGGGCAAGCTATGGCTGGGGCAGGGCTGCCACTATGCGCACCGCGGCGTCGAACAGCCGGTCATGCCGATCGCGGCGCACGAACCCGTCGAGCGCCGCGACGAAGCGCCCCCGTGATCCCGCCTCGACCGCGCTGCACAGCTGCGCCACGGTCCACTCATCGGGGGTCATTGCCAGGCAACAGGGGCGTGAAGCATGGTAGCGTTCTGGCCAGCACTGCACGATTTGGTCAGCAAGATCGACCATCGCCAGGGCGGCGCTGACACTGCCGAAGCGCTGGCTGAGTTCCACCAGCGGATCGCGTCCGGCGCGCTCGAACAAGGCAAACAGCCGCATGGCCATGACCAGATGTAATCCGGCCAGCGACAGCCTGCGGACATCACCAATCCTGAACAGGCGGCCAAGCACGTCCTTGGCCTGTGGTTCAGGCGGGGCAGAGTGCGGCTTGGAGCGCATTGTTCGGTATCCTGCAGCAGAGGGGAGCTGACAGACTACCCCGGCAACAGATCCTGTCAATGCTAATGCGAACTGTTATCATTAAAGTTCGATCAAGCGTGCCGCCTTATGCCGTCCGGAACGCATGGGTGATCGGATAGCGCCGATCGCGCCCGAAGTTGCGGCTGCCCAGCTTGACCCCGGGCGGGGCCTGGCGGCGCTTGTATTCTGCCAGATGCAGCAGCCGCTCGATCCGCACCAGCACCGCGCGGTCAAACCCCTCAGCCTCTAGCTGGTCGACACTTTTTTCCTGTTCGACCAGACCCAGCAAGATCGGATCGAGCATCTCATAGGGGGGGAGCGAATCCGAATCCTTCTGATCCGGGCGCAGTTCAGCCGATGGCGGCTTGGTGATGATGCTTTCGGGCATCACCGGCCCATCGGGGCCAAGGCCGATTTTGGGGCGGACCTTGTTGCGCCACTTCGAGATCGCAAAGACGGTTAGCTTGTAGGCGTCCTTGAGCGGGTTGTATCCGCCCGCCATATCCCCATAAATGGTGGCGTATCCGACACTCATCTCGCTCTTGTTGCCGGTGGTCAGCAGCATCGGCCCGAATTTGTTGGAAAGCGCCATCAGCGTCACACCGCGGATCCGCGACTGGAGGTTTTCCTCGGTAATATCAACCGGGACATCGGCAAAGCTGCCCTCCAGCAGCTGATCGAACCCGGCGACTGCGGGCTGGATCGGGATGATCTGATGTTTGCAGCCAATCATTTTTGCGCATTCCGCCGCGTCATCCAGGCTCGACTGGCTGGTGAAGCGACTGGGCAGCATTACGCACCACACCCGGTCTGGCCCCAGCGCATCGGCAGCGATCGCGGCGCAGATTGCGCTGTCGATCCCGCCCGACAGCCCCAGCACGACGCCGGGGAAGCGGTTGCGGTTCACATAATCGCGCAATGCCAGCACCATCGCGCAGTAGATATCTTCGGGATGCGCGGCCAGTTGCTCGGCCACGCCCTTGTCACAGCGCCAGCCCTTGGCGGTGCGGGTCCAGCGGGTGGTAACCTCTGCCTCCACCCAGTCGGCCATTTGCACCGCCAGACTGCCATCGCCATTGATGACGAAGCTGGCCCCATCGAACACCAGCTCGTCCTGCCCGCCAACCCGGTTAAGATAAGCCAGCGGCAGCCCGGTATCGACCGCGCGGCGTTTGGCCACGCCATCGATCCGCAGCGTATCCTTATCGATCTCGTAAGGGCTGCCATTGATGCAGATCAGCAGTTCGGCCCCGAAATCGGCCAGATGGCGGCATACATCGGGATGCCAGATATCCTCGCACACCGGCAGCCCGATCATCACCCCCCGGAACACGATCGGTTCGGGCAGCGGGCCGGGCTGGAACAGGCGTACCTCATCAAACGTGCCATAATTTGGCAGCTCATGCTTGAAGCGGACCTGCGCCACCTTGCCCCCATCGAGCAGCGCGACGCCATTATGCAGCGCGCCGTCCTGCACGAAAACACTGCCGACCAGCATCGCCGGGCCGCCATCGGCAGTATGCGCCGCCAGCTGTTCCAGCGCGGCGGCGGCGCGCTCGATCAGCGCGGGCTTGAGGATCAGATCTTCGGGCGGATAGCCGACCAGCTGCATTTCAGGGAAAACGATCAGGTCTGCCCCGCTCGTCCCCGCACGCGCGCGCGCTGCGAGCATGGCGGCGGCATTACCGGCGATATCGCCGACCGACTGGTTCAACTGGGCAAGAGTAATTGTAAGTGTATCGGCCATGGCATCTTCCCTACGCGGG
>JAYVKX010000283.1:0-4512 GCA_043768005.1 Novosphingobium sp.
AATAATTGCCCTTGGCCTTGCGCGCGCCGCGATGCTTCATGATCCGGGGATAGGCATGATCGGCGCGGAGCAGGATGAAGGGGAAACTTTTGTCATCGCGCAGCAGCACATTATAGGGCGGGCGATAGCGCTTGATCAGCTGGGCTTCCAGCAACAGCGCCTCGGCTTCTGAATTGGTGGTGACGATGGTCATCGCGCGGGTCTGGCTGACCATGCGTTTCAGCCGCAGCGGCAGCCGATCGACCTGGGTATAATTCGCCACCCGGTTTTTCAGCGCCCGCGCCTTGCCGACATACAGCACATCGCCGCGCGCATCGAGCATGCGGTAAACCCCGGGCTGGGGTTTCAGCGTTTGCACCACATCGCGGATCGCGGCGACGCCCGCCGCCAGATCGGGCTGGCCCAGCCCGCGCAGCGTATAGGATGCCTGATCCTCGTTAAACCGGTTGGACGAGTCTGGATCTGAAGGGGGGTGGGGGGGTTTCACACCATGCGAAATAGGCAATTTGCCAGCTGCTTGAAAGCACCTTGTTGACCCCTTTCCCCGGTATGTTACCCCTGAGGCTTGCAACCCGCGCCGCAGGGCGGGCAACCGAGAGGAAGATAGGCTTGCGCCAACTTCAGGGCATGGATGCGTCGTTCGTTGCGATGGAAACCCGCAACTCGCCGATGCACATCGGATCGCTGCTGATCTACAACCCCGAAACAGCGCCGGGCGGGTTCGTTCGGTTCAAGGATATATTGCGCCATTTTGAAAGCCGGTTGCAGCTATCCAAGACCGTGCGCCAGCGGATGGTCCGGGTGCCGTTCGATCTGGATTACCCCTATTGGATCGAGGATGCAGAGTTCGATCTGGAATACCACGTTCGCCACGTTGCTTTGCCCAAACCCGGTGACTGGCGGCAATTGTGCATCCAGGCGGCGCGAATTTTTGCCCGCCCGCTCGATCTGAACCGCCCGCCGTGGGAGTTTACGATTGTCGAGGGGCTGGACAATATCCCCGGCGTCGTGCCCGGCAGCTTTGCCATGGTCACCAAGGTGCACCACGCCGCGATTGACGGGATGAGCGGGATCGATCTGCTGGATGCGCTCCATACGCTGGAAGCCCATGCCGCCGCGCCGAACGAGCCGGATAGCTGGAAGCCCGAGGAAGTGCCAAGCCCGTTGGCGCTGCTGGCCAAGGGCTGGCTCAACGCGGCGCTTAATCCGGTCAAGCAGCTGGAAGTGGCCGCGCGCGCGGTTCCCGGCCTTGCCCGGACCATCCGCGGGATTGCCGCCAAGGATTTCAGCCTTGGCGGCCAGATGCTCGCGCCGCGCAGCCGTTTCAACACGGTGATCTCACCGGGGCGGGTGGTTGAAGGACGCAGCGTGCCGCTGGCCCAGATCAAGGCGATCCGCAGCCTTTCGCCCGGGGCCAAGGTCAATGATGTGTTTCTGGCGATCATCGGCGGGGCGATGCGCAAATATCTGTTGGCCAAGGATGATCTGCCCGACAAGACGCTGACCGCGATGGCCCCGATCTCGGTCCGCGGGAAAGACGAAAAGGGCGATATGGGCAATCAGGTGGCGGCGATGATCGCGCCGCTTGGCACCCATATCGAAGATCCTGTGGAACGGCTGCGCTATGTTCATTCGCAGACCACCAACAGCAAGGCGATGACCGATGCGATCGGTGCGCGCAACATGACCGAGATCAGCAAGGTCAGCCCGGCGCTGTTCATGGCGCTGGGGGCGCAGCTTTATACCAGGCTGGGGCTGGCCAACCGCGTCTCCCCACCGTTCACCACCGTCGTCACCAATGTTCCCGGCCCGCCGGTGCCGATCTATAATTCCGGCGCGCGGCTGGAAAGCATGATGGGGCTACTGTGCCTGACCGACGGGATGGGCCTGGGCCATGTGGTGCAGAGCTATGTCAAGGAGGCGACCATCGCCTTCACCGCCTGCCGCAAGATCATGCCTGATCCCGAATTCTACGCCCAGTGCATCCAGGACAGTTTCGACGAAATGCTGGCCGCTGCACAACAGGCGGAGACAAGCGGCGATGCGCCAATCGAAACCGTAAAACCGAAAGCAAAATCAAAGCCTAAGCCCAAAAAAGCCGCCAAGTCATGAGCGCGGCGGTGACTACTGACGCCCATCCGCAAACCGCAATCCGCCCGCCATCGCGGCTGCTGGCGCTGGCCGAATGGCGCGCGGTGTTTGAACTGGCGGCCTTTTATGCCACGCGGCATCTGCTGGCGGCCCTGCCTCGCGGCGATGGCCATGCGGTGCTGGTGCTTCCCGGCTTCCTCGCTTCGGACAGCTCGACCTTGCCGATGCGGCGTTTGCTGGGCGATCTGGGCTATGCCGCCTTTGGGTGGGAGCTGGGCCGCAATCTCCGGGTTGATAATCACCGGGTCGCGGCGATGGCAGCGCGGCTGCTGACCATCCACCGCCAGACAGGGCGCAAGGTTTCGATCGTCGGGTGGAGCCTTGGCGGCGTATTTGCCCGCGAGCTAGCCAAGCTGTATCCCGAGGCGGTGCGGCAGGTGATCTCGCTGGGCAGCCCGATCCGGGATGATCGCAGCCACACCAATGCAACCAGCCTGTTCGAGCAGCTGAATGGCAAGGAACCGCAGCCGATCCGGCACGGCAGGTTCACCGGCTTGCACATTGCCCCGCCGGTGCCGACCACCTCGATCCTGACCAAGTCTGACGGGATCGTTCACTGGCGCGGATCGGTTCAGCATCCGCAGGGCCAGACCGAGAATATCGAGGTGCGCGCCAGCCACCTCGGGCTGGGCGTCAATCCCAGCGTGATGATCGCCATCGCCGATCGGCTGCGCCAGCGCGAGGGTGACTGGCACAAGTTCGAGCCGCGACTGTCACAGCGCTGGATGTTCCCGAAAACCCAGCTGCATTAGAACATCTTGCGCAGTTCGATCCCGATCATCCGGCCGCGCGGATCGATATAGTCGCGCTGATAGCCAAGCGGCACTGCGCCGCTGCGGTCGGTTACTTTCTGGCGCGCATCGAAGAGATTATCGACCCGCAGCGAAATCCGCGCGCCCTTGAACAACGGGCTGAGCCCCATCAGCGCCTGCTGCTGGCCAAGATCGGCAAACAGCCGCAAATCAGCCCCGAACAGCCCGCCAAAGCGCAGCTCGGATGATCCGGGCAAGCCGCTGCCCTTGATCGTGGTCGGCGCGCTATAGCGCCCGGCCAGCCGCAACCCGATGCCCTTGCTGAACGCGCCCGCGTCCAGCTCCAGCGTATGCCGTGCCACCCCGCCGCCGCTTAGCGCATCGCCACCCAGCAGATCGAGCAGCAGACCACCGGCGGCGACCAGCACCTGCTCAGAAATGCGATAGGTGTGGAACAGGCCGATATTCCAACGCCCCTGCCCGCCCGGCCCGCCCATCATCGCGCCCATGCCGCCGCCAGGCCGCCCAGCACCGCCGCCAGGCCGTCCAGCACCGCCGCCGGGGCCGCCACCGCCAAACATCCCGCCGCCAGCAGACGGCTTGCCGATCGTGCCCGAGAGGTTTAGCCCCCAGCGCAGCCGCGATCCGGTCTGTTCGGCCAGAGTTACCGGGCGGCGATCAATCGCCACCAGCCGCCCGCTGGCATCGCGGGTCACGCGGAGCGGAAAGGCAGCCTCGATCGCCGGGGTCAGCAGCGGGAACGCGGCGGTTACATTTTGTGAACGATTGCGGAAATATTCGACCAGCAGGCTGGAATTGCCAGGGAACGGCAGTTGCCAATTACCCGAAATCTTCAGATCGCGCTGCTTCTCGCGCACCAAGGCGTTGTTGCCCCCGCCGAAGATCGTGGCCAGCACGGTTTCGCCTCGGCTGAAATCATAGGTTGGCACGTTCAGCGTCACCGTCCCCGGTCCGCCCAGATCGGACAGCCCCGGAGCGGCTTCTTTGACGATATAGCTAAGCTGCAGGCCCAGTCGTTCAGTCGGGGCCCAGCTCAGCCCGGCGCTCCAGTCCGTCAGCGTGCCAAAGTCTGACAGTTGATCGATTCCGGCACTGAAATTTAACGTCACATCACCAATCGCGCCCAGCCCGCCCTTGCGGCGGCTGGTCAGCGGCAGGCCAAGATTGATCCCGGCCGACAGATCGCCGCGATCAAGCATGGCAATGCCTGCCGCGGTGCGGGTGTCGCGGCTTTCGATGGCGGTATAGGCATAGCCGGTTTTGAAAGTCACCGTCAGCTCACCCGCAGGCAGCCGCAGCGGGCGACCAATCAGGGTGATCAGGCTGGCCGCGCTGTCGCTGTTGGTCTGGGCGCGGTCAACGCCAGCGCCGGCCACCGCCGGTAGCGGCCCGGTGATCGCCAGCGTTCCCACCGCCGCCGCCGCGATCAGTGCAGAGGTATCCGCGCGCCGATCAATCAGTGTATCGCTGTTGCTGTGGGTGCCATCAAACGTGGCGGAAAATTGCCATTCACCCAGTGGTTTGTTGAGCCCCGCCCCGCCCTGAATGCTGGTCGTCCGGGTCTTGCGTTCCAGCGGATCGCCCAGCG
>JAYVKX010000284.1:0-2101 GCA_043768005.1 Novosphingobium sp.
CGGGTGTAGTTGGTGCGCTTGTCCTGATTGGCCTCAAGCTGGCGCTCGACCACCATTTGCGTCGCGATCCCGGCGTGGTCGGTGCCCACCACCCACAGCGCATCCTTGCCGCGCAGCCGCTCGTACCGGATCACGATGTCCTGCAATGTGTTGTCGAGCGCATGGCCGATATGCAGCGATCCCGTCACATTGGGCGGCGGATTGACGATCGTGAAGGGCGGCGCATCGGGGCGACTGGGGCGGAACAACCCCTGGCTTTCCCAATGCGCATACCACTTCGCTTCGATAGCGGCGGGATCGAAAGTCTTATCCAGAGCGTTACTAGTCATCGCGGCGCGCTTTGCCAGTGGGCACGTTAGGGCGCAAGCTTGCCGCAACAGGGAATTTAAAGCATGAACTCGCCCGATGCGTGAATGGGCCGATTACACTGCCGAGGCGGATGACAGCGGCGCACTGACCCTGACCTTGCAGGGTCCGCTGGTGGTATCGTCGATCGGCGTGCTCGACCGGCGGCTGCGCGAGCTGGCTGAGCCGGTCGCCAAGGTCGATCTTTCTGCGATCAAGGACATCGATACGGTTGGTGCCTGGACGGTGTTCCGCCTGACCCGCGACAATGACGCCGAACTTGTCGGCGCGAGCGACAAGGCACAACGGCTGATCGCGGCAGTCAGCGGCGCATCGGGCGGCGGCGATATTCGCCCGCACCGCCCGCATCTGTTCCGCCGGGTGCCTGAGGAGATCGGCAAGCTGGTGGCGGGTTGGGGCACCGGCACACTGCAGGTGCTGGGGTTCCTCGGCGCGGTGCTGGTGTCGCTGGGCACGCTGCTGCGCCATCCCTCGCGGTTCCGGATGAAGGCGCTGGTCCGCCAGATCGAGCTGGTCGGGGTCTCCTCGCTCGGCATCATCGGGCTGATGAGCTTCCTGATCGGGATCGTCATCGCCCAGCAGGGCGCGGTCCAGCTGCGCCAGTTCGGGGCGGAGATATACACGATCAACCTGACCGGGCGGCTCTCGTTGCGCGAGCTTGGCGTGCTGATGACTGCGATCATGGTCGCGGGCCGCTCGGGCTCGGCCTTCGCGGCGCAGATCGGGACGATGAAACTGACCGAGGAAGTCGATGCCATGCGGACCATCGGGGTCTCGCCGATCGAGGCGCTGGTCATCCCGCGCGTGCTCGCCTGCACTTTCATGATGATCCTGCTGGGATTTTATTCTGCGGTGATGTCGATCATCGGCGGCGCGTTTCTCGCCAATTTCGCGCTCGACATCCCGTTCTTCACCTTCCTCAGCCGGATCCAGGAAGTGGTGCCGCTGCACGATGTGTGGGTCGGGCTGGTCAAGGCCCCGGTGTTCGGGCTGATCGTCGGGCTAGCGGGCTGCTACCAAGGCATGCAGGTCAAGGGCAACGCCGAGGAAGTCGGGCTGCGCACTACCATGGCGGTGGTCCAGGCGATCTTCATGGTAATCGTGATCGACGCGTTTTTTGCGGTGTTCTTTACCGAGATCGGGTGGGGATGAGTCAGGACGATCTTGATGACCTCATCGAAGATGTCGAAGATGCCGCGCATGATGCGATCCCGGAGCCGTTTACCGGCGAACATCCGATCGTCATCAAGGATTTGCGCAACGCGTTCGGCGATGACGTGATCCACGATGGCCTCTCGCTGACGGTCAACCGCGGCGAGATCATCGGCGTGGTCGGCGGATCGGGCACCGGCAAATCGGTGCTGATGCGCTCGATCATCGGGTTGCAGATTCCCGAGGCGGGATCGATCGAGGTGCTGGGTCGTTCGATCACCGATGCCCAGGGCGATGACGATATCGATATCCGCAGCCGCTGGGGCGTGCTGTTCCAGGGCGGGGCGTTGTTTTCAACGCTTACCGTGGCCGAGAATGTCGAGGTCCCGCTCAAGGAATTCTACCCCGAACTTGCGCCGGAACTGCTCCACGAAATCGCCCGTTTCAAAGTGATGCTCTCGGGCCTGCCGGAAGAGGCGACCAGCAAATACCCCTCCGAGCTGTCGGGCGGGATGCGCAAGCGTGCGGGCCTGGCGCGCGCGCTGGCGCTCGATCCCGAGCTATTGTTTCTCGACGAGCCGAC
>JAYVKX010000285.1:0-16709 GCA_043768005.1 Novosphingobium sp.
ATTCGTGATTGGCACAGTGTGCCGTGGGGCGTGGTATCGCTCACCGAAACCTGCGGCCATGAAGGCCATGACGAAGCGGGTGATCCTGCCGCCCGCGCCGCGCGCTATGCCAGAATGCGCGAACTGGTGCGCGATAGCTTCGCCGATTTTGCGGCACGGATCGGCCCCAAGCGCAGCTCTGGCCCCGCCCATGCGCTGCGTCTGCTGGGGACCAGCGGCACGGTGACGACGTTGGCCAGCGTGCATCTTGATCTGCCGCAATATGATCGCCGCGCGGTCGATGGCCTGATCGTTCCGGCTGCATCAATGCGCGGGATCAGCGAAAGACTGTCCACCATGACGCCCGATCAACGCCGCGCACTGCCCTGCATTGGCCGCGAGCGCAGCGATCTGGTGGTGGCGGGCTGTGCGATTCTCGAAACTATCCTCGATCTATGGCCGGCTGACCGGCTGGGCGTGGCCGATCGCGGCATCCGCGAGGGCATCCTGCGCGGGTTGATGGCAGCCGGCAGCGAAGCCGAGCGCAGCCGAGCGGCGGTGCGGCAAACGAAAAGGCAAGTACAATGACCCGCGCTGGCAAAGATCCTGAGCGGCTGAAAACCGCCAAAAAACGCACCGCCAGCTCATCGCGCTGGTTGCGGCGGCAAATCAACGATCCCTATGTGAAAAAGGCCAAGGCCGACGGTTATCGCAGCCGCGCTGCCTATAAGCTGATCGAGCTGGACGAGAAATTCAGCCTGCTGCGCGCTGCCAGCCGGGTGCTCGATCTGGGGATTACTCCGGGCGGATGGAGCCAGGTGGTCCGCGAAAAGCGCCCCGCTGCGCTGGTGGTCGGCATCGATCTTTTGCCCACCGAACCGATCGAGGGCGTAACCATCTTCCAGATGGACTTCATGGACGATGAAGCCCCCGCCGCGCTGCAAACCGCGTTGGAGGGCGCGCCCGATCTGATCCTGTCCGATATGGCGGCCAATACCACCGGCCACAAGCAGACCGATCATCTGCGCACCATGGGCCTGGTTGAAACTGCGGTGGATTTTGCCATCGCCACGCTGGCACCGGGCGGGGCATTTGTGGCCAAGGTGCTGGCGGGCGGCACCGATACCGATCTGCTCGCCCTACTCAAGCGCCACTTTTCCAGCGTCAAACACGCCAAGCCCCCGGCAAGCCGCAAGGATTCATCCGAATGGTATGTAATCGCGCAAGGCTTCAAGGGCACAGTCTGAACTGCAAATGAGACAGCCTGAGCGGCAAAACAACGAGAGCGCGGCCCGGTGGCTGCGTTCCCCTGTTCTGGTAGCAGACCGACCCGCAACCGGGTCAGCGCAGCTTACTTCTTGGCAGCTTCCACCGGTGCGGCAGCAGCAGGCGCTGCCTCAGCCGGAGCAGCGGCAGGCGCAGCTGCCGGAAGCGGCAGGTTGGAACCCTGCGTGTTCAGATAAACGATCAGATTGGCCCGATCTTCCGCGCTGCCCAGCCCGGCAAAGCTCATCTTGGTGCCAGCAGCGAACTTTTTCGGGTTGGTCAGCCATTCATTGAGATTGGCAAAATCCCAAGCACCACCGTGACCGGAAAGATCGGGCGAATAAGCAAACCCGGCGGCGTGTTTGCCCACCGGCTTGCCGACAATGCCGTATAAATTCGGGCCGATGCCGTTGGCCCCGCCCGAATTGACCGTATGGCACGAGGTGCATTTCTTGAAAGTAGCCTCGCCTTTAGCGGGATCAGCCGCAGCGAGCAGCGTTTCCAGCGGCACGACAGCCGCAGCGCCGCCTTCGCTGGAAACCACGCCTTCGATTTCATAGCCCATCTTCTCCGGGCGATGGGTCTTGTCGGCGCGATAATAGTGGCCGCTCAAGCTGGAAAGGCCGAGTGCGATAATGCCGGAAAACAGCGTCCAGCCGGCAATGGTATTGAAACGGTCTTCCATCGAAAATGCCCCGTAGGATATGCGCCTTGCGATTTCGGGCCGCTCTAGTGTCGGTCCGGGCCAAGCGCAAGAGGTTAGGCGCGCTTGCGCAACAGGCCTGCGCGGACTAGCCATTGGCAATGATCGCTTCCCTGTTGATAGCCAATCGCGGCGAGATCGCCTGCCGCATCATTCGCACCGCCCGCGCCATGGGGATCCGCACAGTTGCGGTCTATTCCGATGCCGATGCAGGGGCATTGCATGTGCGCCAAGCGGATGAGGCGGTGCATATCGGGCCCAGTCCAGCACGCGAAAGCTATCTGGTTGGTGACAAGATTATCGCTGCGGCCATAGCCAGTGGGGCAGAAGCAATTCATCCCGGCTATGGCTTTCTCTCAGAAAATGCAGACTTTGCGCAGGCCGTGATCGATGCAGGTTTGGTATGGGTAGGCCCATCCCCTGCCAGCATCCGGGCGATGGGCCTGAAGGACGCAGCCAAGCAGTTGATGGCGGAAGCGGGCGTCCCGGTTACGCCCGGTTATATGGGCGCGGATCAAGCCCCGGCACACCTCGCCCAGGAAGCCACCAAGATCGGCTATCCGGTGCTGATCAAGGCTGTGGCAGGCGGCGGCGGCAAGGGGATGCGGCTGGTTGAAGCGGCTGAGGACTTCACCGATGCCCTGACATCGTGCCAACGCGAGGCCTTGTCCTCGTTCGGCAACGCGCACGTGCTGCTTGAGAAATATATCCAGCGTCCACGCCACATCGAAGTGCAGGTGTTCGGCGATACTCACGGCAATATAGTCCACCTGTTCGAACGCGATTGCTCGCTCCAGCGACGACACCAGAAAGTGATCGAAGAGGCCCCCGCACCGGGCATGGATGCTGCAACCCGCGAGGAATTATGCTGCGCAGCAATTCGTGCAGCAAAAGCGGTCAATTATGTCGGCGCTGGAACAATCGAATTCATCGCCGACGCCTCGGAAGGCCTGCGCGCGGACCGGATCTGGTTCATGGAAATGAACACGCGATTGCAGGTTGAACACCCGGTGACCGAGGAGATTACCGGGGTCGATCTGGTCGAATGGCAACTGCGCGTGGCGAGCGGCGAGCCGTTGCCCAAGCGGCAGGATGAGCTGGAGATCAATGGCTGGGCAATGGAAGCGCGGCTCTATGCGGAAGACCCCGCGACGGGCTTTTTGCCGAGTGTGGGGCGGCTCGATGTATTCAAACTCTCGGACTATCAGTGCCGCGTCGAGACGGGCTACGAAGTCGGCGACACGGTCTCCGCGTTCTACGATCCAATGATTGCCAAGCTCGTGGTGAAGGCGGAAACTCGCGAAGAGTCGGCTGAACTCCTTTCCGGCGCGTGCGCCTGCGCCGCAGTATGGCCCGTAAAAACCAACAACTACTTCCTGAGCAGACTGGCAAGCGATCCGGATTTCGTCGCCGGATCGATCGATACTTCGTTCATCTCGGCGAGGCAGGAACGGCTTGTTGAACGATCGTCGCCCGATGCCAAGACTTTGAGAGCAGGGCTAAAGGAGCTGATTGAACCGTCGCGACCGCGCGGAGCCGCACCGGCTCAGGCCAAGTGGCCCGGTCTTTTCGGATTTCGACTCAATACCGCTGCTCGCAAGGCGTTCACGGTTCTCGTTGATGGCCACCCGCGCGAAATCGAATTATCGCGCGAGCGCAGCACCTTCTGGCAACTGGTGCACTTGGGAGAAGAATTGCTTGTTTCCGATGATGACGGGCAATTGCATCATTTCGCGCTGGCAACACGGCAACTCGGTGTCCACCACGCCCACGACGGCGATATCCTCTCCCCCATGCCCGGCAAGATCATCGCGGTCGAGGTCGCGGCGGGGGATACCGTCACCAAGGGCCAGAAGCTGCTCACGTTGGAGGCGATGAAGATGGAGCATACGCTGACTGCTCCGTTTGATGGGGTGGTGGCGGAGCTTAATGCCGTGCCCGGCGCGCAGGTCCAGGTTGAGGTTCTGTTGGCGCGGATCGAGGCTTCGGAGTGAGCTGGGAGCGCGAAATCGCCGAACTGCGCGCCCGCGAATTGCTGGCTGAGCAGATGGGCGGGGCGGAAAAGGTTGCGCGCCAGCATTCGCGGGGCAAGCTGGATGCCCGGGCGCGGATCGCAGGGCTGGTCGATGGCGGCTCATTCCGCGAGATCGGCAAGATCGCAGGGCGCGGGCATTATGACGCGGACGGCAAGCTGACCGGGCTTTCAGCGTCCAATTTGATTTTCGGCCGGGCCAATATCGAAGGCCGCCCGGTGGTGGCCAGTGCCGATGATTTCACCGTGCGTGGGGGAGCGGCGGATGCCGCGATCCACCGCAAGATGGTGCAGTGCGAGATGATGGCGCACACGCTGAAACTGCCGCTGATCCGGATGATCGACGGCACCGGCGGCGGCGGCTCGGTCCGCACGCTGGAGGATATTGGCGCTACATATGTCCCCGCAGTTCCTGGCTGGAGCGATGTGGTGAAAAATCTGGAAACGGTGCCAGTCGTCGCCCTTGCGCTGGGGCCGACGGCAGGCCTTGGTGCGGCCCGGGTCGTCGCCAGCCATTACTCGCTGATGGTCAAGGGCCTGTCGCAGCTGTTCGCTGCCGGCCCCGCCGTAGTCGAGGCGATTGGCGAGGCAAGCGACAAGGAAAGCCTCGGCGGTAGCGCTATCCACACCCGCAATGGCGTGGTTGACGATGAGGTGGGATCAGAGGCCGAGGCGTTTGCCCACGCCCGCCGGTTCCTGTCCTATCTGCCCAGTGCCGTCGGCGGGATCGCTCCGCGCACCGAAAACACCGATCCGATTGACCGACGAGAAGAGCTGCTGCTCTCGATCGTTCCGCGCGAGGCCAAGCAGGTCTATTCGATGCACAAGGTGCTGGATGCGGTGTTTGATCGGGGCAGCGTCTTCCAGATGGGCCGCCTGTGGGGCCGCGCTGCAATCACTGCCTTTGCCCGGCTGGATGGCTGGCCGGTGGCCGTGCTGGCCAGCGACCCCAGCTTTCTGGGCGGATCGTGGGAAGCCAAGACCAGCGAAAAGGCCGAGCGTTTCATTAAGCTGGCCGATCAGTTCTGCTTGCCCGTGGTCCATCTGGTCGACAATCCGGGTTTCATGATCGGACTCGCCGCCGAAACCACCGCAACGATCCGCTATGGCGTGCAGGCGATGAACGCGATTTACAAGGCGAGCGTGCCGCTGTGCAGCGTGGTGGTCCGCCGCGCTTATGGGATTGCAGGCAGCGCGATGAGCAATGCCGATGCCTTCCAGTACCGCTTCGCCTGGCCAAGCGGGGACTGGGGCAGCCTGCCGATCGAGGGCGGGATCGAGGTCGCCTATAAATCCGAACTCGAAGCCGCCGAGGATCCGGCAGCGCATCTGGAAGCCATTCGTGAGCGGCTGAACCGCGTTCGCTCACCCTTCCGCAGTGCCGAACGGTTCGGGATCGAAGACATCATCGATCCGCGCGATACCCGCGCACTGCTCTGCGAATTTGCCGATCTGGCGTGGCGAAGCCTGGGTCAGGCGGAGAGGTAATCCGCCAGCACCGCCTGCTGCTCTGCGCTCAGCCGCAGACCCAGCTTGCTGCGCCGCCACAATATGTCATCGGCGCTGACCGCCCACTCCTCAGCCCTGAGGTAATCCACTTCCGCCGCGCTCAGCCCGCCGCCAAAATCCTTGCCCAGCGCCTGCCAGCCCGGCGCATCACCCAGCCAGTTGTATGCGCGGGTGCCATAGGCCTTGATAATCCGGTCTGCATCATCCGCGCCAAGGAAGGGATATCGCGCGCGCAGCTTGTCCATAAGCGCCGCTGCCCCGTCCATCGGGAAATCGCCGCCGGGCAGCGGCTGCGTGGTGGTCCACGGCTGGCCGGAAAGCTGCGGCAGCCTCGCCGCCAGCAAATCCACCGCCTCTTCCGCCAGATGCCGGAAAGTGGTGATCTTCCCGCCATAAACACTGAGCAGTGGCACGCCTTCGCCTTCACCCGACAGATCGAGCCGATAACCCCGTGTCGCCGCCTCGGGTTTGCCCGAACCGTCATCGATCAGCGGGCGCACCCCCGAATAGGTCCAGACCACATCCGCCGGGGTGATGGCCTGTGCGAAATAGGTGCTGGCCCCCTCGCACAGATAGGCGATCTCCTCGTCACTGGCCTCGATCTTGGCCAGCGAGCCATCATGATCACGGTCGGTCGTCCCGATCAGGGTGAAATCGCGTTCATAGGGGATGGCAAAAAAGATCCGCCCATCGGCCAGCTGGAAGAAATAGGCATAGGGATGATCGAACAGCTTGCGCACCACGATGTGCGATCCGCGCACCAGCCGCATCCCGTATTCGGGCACCTCTCCGGTCAGCCCCAGCACCTTGAGCACCGAAGGGCCCGCCGCATTGACCAGAGCCGCGGCCCGAAAGCTGCCGTGCGGGGTGTCGATCAGCCAGTGATCCCCCTCGCGCCGCGCCGCCTTCACCGGGCAACGGGTGAGGACGGTGGCACCGTGCTCTGCTGCATCCTTGGCATTGAGCGCAACTAGCCGCGCATCATCCACCCAGCCATCACTATATTCAAACGCGGCATGAAACCCGGGCTTGAGCGGACCGCCCGCCGGGTGCCGAGCCAGATCGATCGAGCGGGTGGCAGGCAGGCGCTTGCGCCCGCCGATATGGTCATAAAGGAACAGTCCCAGCCGCAGCAGCCAGCGCGGGCGGAGCCCTGGAACATGCGGCAAGACAAACCGCAGCGGCCAGATGATATGCGGCGCAATCTTCCACAGCGCCTCACGCTCGGACAGGGATTCGCGGACCAGCGCGAACTCGTAGTGTTCAAGATAGCGCAGGCCGCCATGGATCAGCTTGGTCGATGCAGACGAGGTGCCTTGGGCCAGATCGCCCGCTTCCAGCAGCAACACTTTCGCACCGCGCCCGGCAGCATCGCGGGCAATCCCCGCGCCGTTCACCCCGCCGCCGATCACGGCCAGATCGTAAGTTTCTTGCATGGCCGGCCTCAGTGAATTGTCGCTTCGGGCACAGCACGCAAGGTGCCAGGCGGATAAAGACGGCGAAACAGCTGCCCCCGCTCGCTGAACAGCACCAGCCCGAGCGAGGCGATCCCGCCCAGCAGCAGCGCCAGTGCCAGCGGCCGGGCGGTATCATCATAAGCCTGCCCGATCAGCGCTCCGATCCCCGCACCGATCACAATCCGCAGGAACGCTTGCAACGATGCGGCGGCCCCGGCGATGCGGGCAAACGGCTGCAGTGAAATCGAGCCGAAATTTGCCCCGATAAACCCGATCAGGCACATATTGGCCGCCATTACCGGCATGAAGCTCCACAAGGTCTCGCCCGGAGTGAAGGCCAGCCAGACCTGCAGGCTGCTCACCGCGATGAACCCCAGCAGCGCTGCATGGGAAACACGCCGCGCGCCAAACCGTTCAACGATCCGTGAATTGATCAGATTGGCAAGCGCCATCCCCAGCGCGGTGGCGGCAAACAGCAAGGGAAAGCTGCGGCCCGCACCGAAATGTTCAGCCACCAGCTGCTGTACGCTGTTGATATAGCCAAACAGCCCGCCCAGCACCAAAGAACCGCCGATAACATAACCGATCGAATCACGATTGGTGGCCGCGTTCCACATATTGGCGCCAATCGTCAGCGGTTCGATCTTCTGGCGAAATTCGGGATGGAGCGTTTCGGGCAGGCGCAGATACGTCCAGATCCCGACCACGACCGCCATCAGTGCCATTCCGCCAAAAATCCAGCGCCACCCGGCAAACAGCAGCACGAACTGGCCAAAGGTCGGGGCCAGTATCGGCACAATCATGAAGACGACTGACACGGTCGAAAGCATCCGCGCCATCCGGTCTCCGTCAAACCGGTCACGGATAATCGCAGAAGGCAGCACCGAAAGCCCGGCGCTGCAGATCGCTTGCACGGCGCGTAGTGCCAGCATGGTGCCAAAATCCTGCACCAGCGCGCAGGCAGCCGACAGAACAATGTAACAGCCAAGACTGCCCAGCAACACCGGGCGGCGGCCGTATCGATCAGCCAGCGCGCCCGGCAGCAACGAGCCTAGTCCCCCTGCTATCAGGTACACCCCGACAATCAACTGGCGCTGGTTGGGATCGGTCACCGCCAGATCGCGGGCCATAACCCCGAGCGCGGGGAGCATCGCATCGATGCACAGCGCCTGCAACGCCATCAGCATCGCCATCATGGCCACAAATTCGCCCTCGCGCAGCGGCATGCGTTTACTAAATGGGGGGGCGGTTTCCATGATCCCGGCTCAATGGCGTGTCTGTCCATCGCTGGCCAGCCCCTTTCGTGCCATTTTGCATCGCTGCGCGATCGACTAGAGTATCCCGATGGAGCGCCATCCGCCTGATTCCGATAGCAGTGATGACGAAGGCCTGGGCCTGCGCAAGATCATCCATGTCGATATGGATGCCTTCTTTGCCAGCGTCGAACAGCGCGACGAGCCGGAACTGCGGGGCTTGCCCGTGGCGGTGGGCGGATCTTCCGAGCGGGGGGTGGTGGCCGCCGCCAGCTATGAAGCGCGCGCCTTCGGGGTGCGTTCGGCGATGGCTTCGGTGATCGCGCTGCGGCTCTGCCCCAAGCTGATTTTCCGCAAGCCCCGCTTTGCCGTATACAACGAGGTGTCGCGCATGATCCGGGCGATCTTCCTCGATTACACCCCGCTGGTCGAACCGCTAAGTCTGGACGAGGCCTATCTTGATGTCAGCGAGGATCTGAAAGGCATCGGATCGGCCACCCGCATCGCCGAGCTGATCCGGCTGCGGATCAAGCAGGAAACCGGGCTCACCGCCAGCGCCGGGGTGTCCTACAACAAATTCCTCGCCAAGCTGGCCAGCGATCAGAACAAGCCCGATGGGCTTTGCATCATCCGCCCGGGCGAGGGCGCGGCATTTGTCGCCGCGCTACCGGTCCGCCGCTTTCACGGCATAGGTCCGCGCGGGGCCGAAAAAATGGCGGCATTGGGGATCGAAACCGGGGCCGATCTGGCGCGCCAAGACCTCGCTTTCCTGCGCCAGCACTTTGGCAGTCAGGCCGATTATCTGTTCCGCGCCGCTCGGGGGATCGATCTGCGCCGGGTCAAGGCCAACCGCCCGCGCAAATCACTGGGCGGAGAGCGGACGTTTGATCGCGATATCTCGTCAGGCACCGCGCTGCGCGAGGCGTTGGACCGGATTATTGTGATTGTCTGGGAACGGATCGCCAAAAGCAGCACCAAGGGCCGGACAATTACCCTTAAACTCAAACATGTCGATTTCACCCAGCTGACCCGGGCACGGTCGCTGCCCCGCGCCGTGGCTGATCTGGCCGAGTTCAGCCAGCTCAGCCATGCGCTGCTGGATGAGGTGCTACCCCTGCCCCAGCCGGTGCGGCTGATGGGCCTCACCCTCTCGGCGTTAGAGGGCGAGGACGACGACGAGGCTGCACCGCTCGAGGTTAAGCCTGCTGCAGGGCAGCTTTCGCTGCTTTGATCCAGCCGGGCAGCAGCGCGGCAAAATTCGGGGCCATTTCGTCAGGCAGTGCGTCCACGGCAAAGAATGCAGCGGCGATAACCTCGCGGCCGTCGGGCCGGGGAGAATCGCTGGTAATCCCGGCGATCAAATGAACCTGGTTGACCGTTCCGTGGAGCGGTTCCGCGATTTGGCCAAATTCCTGGGCGCACCCTAATTGGCAGCCGGTTTCCTCCAGCAGTTCGCGCCGTGCTGCCATCAGCGGTGCCTCGCCCCGCACGATACCTCCGCCTGGCAGCATCCATTTTCTGCTGCCATAGCTGTGGCGGACCAGCAGCAGGCGGCCCTCTGCATCGAATGCCAATACCCGGCATCCGATCAGCAGCGGCTTGCGCAGCCGCCACCAGCGTTTGCGCACATCATGCGCCAGCCGGTAGGCCAGCCGGTGCAAGGGTGCCGGGGTCAGGTGAAGCATATGATCGGCTGATGCGCGGCGCCCAGTAACCGCGCCACCGGCAGGTCATGCTCCCCGCGCAAACCTGCCTCAAACAGCGCGCGCTTTTCTGCGCTGCGGATCACAAACAGCAGTGCATCGCTCGCCAGCAGCGCCGGAATAGTCAGGCTGAGGCGCTCAAACGGTGCCTCGGGCGGGAGCGGATCCGGGGTCAGGCGGCGGACCATCTGCTGATCATCGGCGCGCGGATCGGTGCTGGGAAACAGCGAGGCGATGTGGCCATCATTGCCCATGCCGAGCCAGGTTAGCGTGAAATGCGGCGGCTGCGAGCACTGTACCAGCGGCACGATTTGCGCGCCCAGCGCCTCAAGCGCGGCGCGGATCCGCCCGACATTGCTGGCCGGATGGTCTTCCGCAACGATCCGGTCATCCCCGGGCCAGACCGCGATCCGTGGCCAATCGAGCGGCGCACGGGCCAGCTCTGCCAGGATCGGGAATGGTGTGGAGCCGCCCGGAATGGTGATCGAAACCAAGCCACTGCTTGCCTCCAATGCAGCCACCAGCCGCGCTTCCAGCCAGGCTGCGATATCCGCATTACCGGCCCCGTCAATGATCTGAATTTCGCTCATGCCGCCGCACATAGCACCGCTGCACCGGGGGCGGAACGCCGCTGCAATGCTATGCGCGGCCCACGGCTCGCAAGGCCAGCCATACCGCCAGCGCCAACAATACCGCGCCGACGATCCGGCGGATCAATGCCAGCTGCCGCATGGGCAGGCTCTCTGCCGCCAGCCAGCCGGCCAGCACCACTCCGGCCCCGCCCAGCGCCCCGCCCAGCCCGGCCGAAATCGGCGCATGGGTGGCAGCTGCAATCGCGAAGATCAGGAAGCGCGCGGCATCGGTCAGCTGATGCGCCGCCAGCACGATTGCCGTAGCGCCCAGCGACTGGGTCGGCTCATCTGGCATTCGCCGCGCCCGGAAGACCAGCATTTCCCCGCCCGCCAGCGCCAGCGCAAGGGCTGCCAACATTGTCCGGGCGTTTCCGGCCATCAACTCCGCGCCATAGGCGGCGGCCGCCGCAGTCAGGACGCTGGTGATAATCGCCACGACCAGCAGCCCCGGCCGCTGCCCCTGCCGCGCGGCGATCCCCGCGACCGTCAACTGATCCCGCGCGCCAATCCCGGCAAGCAGCGCGGCGAGAAGCGCGAACACCAGCCCGCTCAAGTCAGGAGCCTCGCAAGTGGGAAAAGGACGGGTCAGGCATAGCACTCTCCATTGTCCGGCCTCACGCCCGGCGAGCAATTGGTTCGCCAGCAGCATTACGGCCTGTATCGTGAATGACTTGCAGGCGACAATATCTTTGTCGAGCTCCCGCATCCGGCAGCAGCTTGTTGCCCCATGATAGCAGCGCTGGGCGGCGAACTGCCTGGCCGATATTGCCAAAACCACTGGTTAAATGGCGCAAGACTTGGCAGTCATTGGCAATGGCCAATATTGATGAGCAATCGGCGCGCGTTACCCCGCGCACAATCGCCTCTAGAACCACCACGCCTCCTTCTTATGAAACCACCCAAATGGCTGGAGTGTCTCAATCGGCGGTTTCGCGGTGCTTTCGTCCAGGCTCCAGTATCGCGCCAAAAACGCACGCGCAGGTTATCGCAGCAGCCCGCGAACTGGACTACTTCCCCAATGCAATGGCATCCGGCCTGATCACCAAATGATCGAATCGTGTCGCTGTCCTCATCTCCAATCTAACCAACCTGTATTATCCAGAGGTGCTCGCCGAGATCACGCGGCGATTGTCCGATCGCGGCATCCGTGTCTTGCTGCTCGCGTTGCAGGCCGAACGCGATGTCGATGCGATGCTTGACCAAGTGTGGTGCTACCGCGTCGATGGAGCCATCGTTGCTGCGCGGCTATCCGCGTGCGTCGCTATGGCGGCAAGAACATCCTCTGTGCCGGGAAGGCCGACGTCGCTTGACCCTGCGCCTGACCCTGCCCAAAACTCCGAGTTTCTGCCTCGATGGGCGGCGGGCGATTGTAACCGGCGCAGGGCGGGGCATCGGATTGGCAGCAGCAACAGCGTTGGCTGAGGCAGGGGCTGCGGTAACGCTGCTTGCGCGTACGGCAGCAGAGATCGAAACGGCGGCCAGTGCAATCGGCGGCACGGCGACAAAACTCGACGTATCCGATATCTCCGCGGTCAAAGCTTTCTTTGCTGAACGTCCCGCTTTTCACATTCTCGTCAACAATGTAGGCACCAATCGGCCTAAGCCGATGATGGACGTGAGCGAGGATGATTATGACGCGGTATACGACCCCAATGTCACAAGCGCATTCTTCGTTGCCCAGGCCTGTGTCCGGCAAATGATTGCTGAGCAAGTGGCGGGCAGTCTTATCCATATCGGTAGCCAGATGGGCCATGTTGGCGGGCCGAACCGATCGCTTTATTGTGGCTCGAAATGGGCACTCGAGGGTATGAACAAGGCCTTCGCGCTCGATCTTGCCGCAAGTGGTAGCCGCAGCAACACGATCGCGCCGACCTTTATCGAAACGCCAATGACAAAGCCCTATTTCGAAGACCCCGCGTTCAAGGCTTCAGTGCTGTCGAAAATCAAACTCGGGCGGCTCGGCCAGGTTGAAGATCTGATGGGTGCCATCCGCTTCCTCGCCTCCGATGCTTCGGCGCTGATGACCGGCACGAGCATGATTATCGACGGTGGCTGGACGACGGACTGATTATTATGCCGACAACTTCCAATACAGCAACATCATCCGAGCTTGTAACGACCCTGGAGACGATCGACGCGCGCTTGCGCTGGCTTTCGGCCTGGACAATCCACAACGCGAACCATCTGCGCGAAAGCCGCGATGGGTTGAAAGTGGGTGGTCATCAGGCGAGTTGCGCGTCGATTTCGACGATCATGACGGCGCTGTATTTCGCTGTACTCGGCCCCAACGACCGGGTGGCAGTAAAGCCGCACGCGGGACCGATCCTGCATGCGATCCATTACTTGCTGGGCCAGCAAGACCTTGCGCAGCTTCAGTCGTTTCGCGGCTTCGGCGGGATGCAGAGCTATCCCAGCCGGACCAAAGACCTGATTCCGGTCGACTTCTCCACCGGTTCTGTCGGCCTTGGCGTAGCCGTCACGGCATTCGCCTCGCTGGTGCAGGATTATCTGGTCGCCCACGGCAAGCTGGATCAAGCAGATACCGGGCGGATGATCGCTTTATTGGGCGATGCCGAACTCGATGAAGGCAATATCTACGAATGCCTGATCGAGAGCTACAAGCATGATATTCGCAACTGTTGGTGGATCGTCGACTATAACCGCCAGTCGCTTGATGCGACGACCGCCGACCGGATGTTTGATCGCTTCGATGACATCTTCGAAACCTGCGGTTGGCGTGTGCTGACGCTAAAGCATGGCAAACTGCAACGCGAGGCCTTCAAACAACCCGGCGGCCATCATCTCGAAGAGTGGATCGACAGTTGTCCCAATGCGGATTTCGCGGCGCTGACCTATCAAGGCGGGGCGGCATGGCGCGAACGCTTGCAGCGCGATTTGGGTAACAGGGCGGGGATCGGCACGCTCCTGGCCGATCACGATGACGACGCGCTCGCGCGGTTGATGACCAACCTGGGCGGACATTGTATCGAGACGATCCTCGATGCTTTTGCCAAGGCATCAGACGATACACCAACCTGTTTCATCGCCTATACTATCAAAGGCTATGGCCTGCCGCTCGCCGGGCATAAAGACAATCATTCCGGGCTTATGAACCCCAGCCAAATCGAGACGCTGCGTGACCAGATGGGCATCGCAGCTGGGGACGAGTGGATAGCGTGGTCTGGCCTCGGCGAAAATGCCCGCGCAAATGTCAGCGCCTTCGTCGCCGCGTCGCCGTTGACCCGAAAAGTTGCCGATCGGACATTTGCGGCAATACCCCTTCCCGACCGGCTGCCGGTCCCCGAGGGTGACGAGCAGGCGACGCAGACCGCGTTCGGCAAAATCCTGCTCGATCTGACCAAGTCCGGTCACGAGCTCGCAGATCACATCGTGACCACCTCACCCGACGTGACAGTATCGACCAATCTTGGTGCCTGGGTGAACCAGCGCGGGTTGTTCAGGCGCAAGGACATGGCCGATGTCTTTGCCGCCGCCCGTATCCCCTCGGCGCAGAAATGGGCGGCGCGTCCTGCTGGGCAGCATATCGAATTGGGTATTGCAGAGAGCAACCTGTTCTTGATGCTGGCAGCGGCCGGGCTCGCCGCGCCCCTGTTCGGCACGCGTCTGCTACCCATCGGTACAGTCTATGACCCGTTCATTGCGCGCGGGCTCGATGCGCTAAATTATGGTTGTTACATGAACAGCCGGTTCCTGCTCGTGGCCACACCGTCCGGGGTTACGCTTGGCCCGGAGGGCGGCGCGCATCAGTCCATCAATTCGCCATTGATCGGCATGGGGCAACCGGGGCTCACATATTATGAGCCAGCCTATGCTGACGAGCTGGCGCTGTTGATGGGGCATGCATTCCGGCACATGCAGGCGGATGATGGTGGGGCAGTCTATCTGCGTCTTTCAACCCGTAGCATCGCGCAAATCAGCCGCGACGATGACCGCTGGGAATCGGGCGCGATCAACGGCGGCTATTGGCTCAAACAACCGGCGCCCGGGGCCGAAGCGGCAATCGTTGCGACTGGCGCGATCATGCCCGAGGCGCTTGAAGCCTGGGAGCAGCTTCGGGATGACATTCCCGGCATCGGTTTGCTCGCCGTAACCTCACCGGACCTGCTTCACCGGGGCTGGTCAGCGGCACGGGCAGCGCGGTGGTGCGGCGGCGGCGAACCAGCGCATATCGCAACACTGCTTGGCGCGCTTTCGCCGACGGCGGGCCTTATCACGATCATCGACGGAAGCCCCGGTGCGCTATCGTGGATCGGAGGCGTGCGGGGTAACCGCGTGTCACCATTGGGTATCGACCGGTTTGGCCAAACCGGCGATCTATCTGATCTTTATAGAGAATATAGGCTCGACACGCACGCCATTCTGGATGCTGCCGCAGAGTTGTTTCTATAAGCGATCCCGGCAAGCAGTGCGGCGATATGCGTGAACTGGAGCTCGATCAAATCAGATGCCCCGCAATTGGGAAATGGAGCGGGTGAAGGGAATCGAACCCTCGTATTCAGCTTGGGAAGCTGCTGCTCTACCATTGAGCTACACCCGCAAACGCTGCTTGCTGCGCGCGCGCTGCCTTTGCACAGGGCCTACGAAAAGGTCAATCTCTCACAGCGTCTTGATGATCGCGGAAAAATCGAGACCGCCGCTGCCTGCATCGGCAAACCCGGCATAGAGCCGCTCGGCCAGATCGCCCATCGGCACGCGGGCCCCGGCATCCTGCGCCGCCGCCACTGCCAGCCTCAGATCCTTGAGCATCAGCGCAGCGGCAAACCCGCCCTGATATTCATTGTCTGCCGGGCTCTGCGGGCCAACCCCTGGAACCGGGCAATAGCTGGTCATCGACCATGACTGGCCCGAGGCTTTGGACGAGATATCGTAAAAGGTCTGGAGATCGAGCCCGAGCTTTTCGGCCAGCAGAAACGCCTCGCAAGTGGCGATCATTGTTGCGCCCAGGATCATGTTGTTGCAGATCTTGGCCGCCTGCCCGGTGCCCGAAACGCCGGCATGGATCACCGCCTTGCCCATCGCCGCCAAAATCGGCTCAGCCCGCGCAAAAGCAGCCGCGCTGCCGCCGACCATGAAGGTCAAAGTGCCGCCATTGGCTGCCGCGATCCCGCCCGAAACTGGCGCATCGATCATTGCATAACCAGTCTCTGCGGCGACGGCGGCTACCTTCTTCGCGGTCGCCACATCGATTGTCGAGCAATCAAGCAGCAGCGCGTCTGTGGGCGCCTGACCGATTACGTCATTGGTGTAGACACTATCGGCGATAGCTCCATTGGGCAGCATCGATACCACCGCATCCACGCCCTGCACCGTTTCGCGCACTGTCCCGAAAGTCGCACAGCCATTGGCCTTGGCCCGGGCCAGCGCTTCGCTGGATAGATCAAACGCGCGGACATCATGCCCCGCCTTGACCAGATTTGCGGCCATCCCGCCGCCCATATTGCCCAGGCCGATAAATGCGATTTTCATGACTTAGCGCCCCGTCCAGTTGCCGGGCCGCTTGTCGATGAAGGCGGCCATGCCCTCGGTCTTGTCCGCGGTCGCGGTGAGTACCTGAAAAATCCGGCGTTCCATCATCACACCCTGTTCGAGCGTTGTCTCAAACGCGGCGTTGACCATCTCTTTGTTGGCGATGGCCGCCAGCGGCGGCATGGCCGCGATCTCTGCAGCGGTTTTGAGCGCTTGGCTGAGCAGATCGGCCAAGGGGACGATCCGTGCCACCAGCCCGGAACGCTCGGCCTCTTCGGCGCCCATCATCCGCCCGGTCAGGCACATTTCCATCGCCTTGGCCTTGCCCACCGCGCGCGTCAGCCGCTGCGATCCGCCCATGCCGGGGGCAACTCCCAGCTTGATTTCGGGCTGGCCGAAGCGCGCATTATCTGCGGCGATGATGAAGTCTGCCATCATCGCCAGCTCGCAGCCGCCGCCCAAAGCGAAACCGTTGACTGCCGCGATCCACGGCTTGCGCACCGCTTTGACGATATGGCTGGTCCACTTCGCAAAGAAATCGGCGGAATAGAATTCAGCCGCCGATTTATCGGCCATTTCCTTGATATCGGCACCTGCGGCAAAAGCCTTTTCGCCAGAACCGGTCAGCACCGCGCAGCGCTGCACCGGATCGGCTTCATAGGCGGCGAAGGCAGCGATGAGATCTTCC
>JAYVKX010000286.1:0-2811 GCA_043768005.1 Novosphingobium sp.
CGCGCTGCTGCTGGGGGAAGCGGCCGCCAAGGGGCGCGGGATCACGCTGGCGGATAATACCGAGCGCGGCCGGGACGGCATCACCGGTGCGCGCAAGACGGGCGCAATCGGCTTCGCCAGCCTGCGCGGTGGCAGCGTGGCAGGCGATCACACCGTGCATTTCCTGGCCGATAACGAACGGATCGCCCTGTCGCATCTGGCTGAAAACCGCGCGATTTTCGCCAAGGGCGCTGTGAGGGCCGCGCAGTGGCTGGCGGGCAAGGGAGCTGGGCGCTACACCATGGCGCAGGTGCTGGGGCTTTGAAAGTTCAGGGGAAATACCAATGACGCGCAAATTCGAAATTGATTCGGAATCGTTGCCGAATTTACCTGGCATGATGCTCGCGACGGTCGAGGCTCTGAAGGACTTAGGAGGTTCGGCCACAATCCAAGAGCTTGATGAGCGGGTTATCGAATTGGAGGGGGTCACAGAGACCGAGCAAGCATTTCAGATGAAGAATGCGGAGAATAGACCAAGGGTAAATTACTACCTTGCTTGGGCTCGGACATATCTCAAGCGCGGGGCGGCGGTTGCAAACTCCTCTCGGGGTGTTTGGGCACTTACTGAAAGCGGTTCTGCGGTCGATTGCTTGGCTCAAACCAAGGCGATTTATGATCAAGTCAACCTAGAAGAGCGCGAAAAGGCACGCGCAAAGCGCCAAGCCAACAAAGACACGAAGGCGCCAATCGGAGAAGTCGCAAGCGAAGGTCCAGACGTTGCGGATGATTGGAAGGGCGAATTGCTCGCAGTCGTCGGGACAATGCACCCAAGTGCGTTCGAGCGATTGTCCCAGAGATTGCTGCGAGAAGCGGGATTCACCAAAGTGGAGGTGCGCGGAAAATCTGGCGACGGTGGCATTGACGGACTTGGAATCTTGCGGGTTAATCTGGTCAGTTTTCAGGTATATTTTCAATGTAAGCGATGGATTGGCAGTGTCGGTTCTAAGGAAATTCGCGATTTTCGAGGAGCTGTCCAAGGTCGAGCGGATAAAGGGCTTTTTATAACAACAGGTCACTTTACGAGCCAAGCTTCGGATGAGGCCACACGAGATGGGGCGATTGCCATCGACCTTATCGACGGAGATAGGCTTTGTGAGCTTTTGAAAGAAAATCGACTCGGCGTCGATACGACTATGATTGAAAGAATTACGATAAATCCCGATTGGTTTGCCGGCATCTGAAAAATGAACCGCGCCCAGATCTTCGAATTCTTCCGCATCCTTGCCGAGGATAATCCCTCGCCCGAAACCGAGCTGGAGTTTGGCAATACCTATCAGCTGCTGGTCGCAGTGGTGCTTTCTGCGCAGGCGACCGATGTGGGGGTCAACAAGGCGACGCGGGTACTGTTTCGTGAGGTGACTACACCCGCCCAGATGGTCGCGCTGGGTGAGGAGGGGCTCAAGGCGCATATCAAGACCATCGGGCTGTTCAATTCCAAAGCCAAGAACGTCATCGCCTTGTCTGAAATTCTTGTCCGCGACCATGGCGGCGAGGTTCCGGCGGACCGCGATGCGCTGATCACGCTGCCCGGGGTTGGGCGCAAAACCGCCAATGTGGTGATGAACTGCGCCTTCGGGGCGGAGACTTTTGCGGTCGACACCCATGTGTTCCGGGTTGGCAATCGCACGGGTCTGGCCAAGGGCAAGACCCCTGAGGCAGTGGAAAAACTGCTCGATAAACGCGTGCCGCGGCCGTTCCGGGTTGGCGCACACCACTGGCTGATCCTGCTGGGCCGCTATATCTGCAAGGCGCGAAAACCCGAATGCTGGCGCTGCCCGGTGGCGGAATTGTGCGGGTTCAAGGCGAAAAGCAGCGAAGCTAAGCGTTAGCCTCGGGATCAAGATTGAGCCCGCGCCGACCATGTTCGGGCGTGTCACTTGGCGCATGGTGTGGTTCGGCTTCGGGATCCAGCGGCGGCTGGAGCATGCCTTCCCATTTGGTGATGACCGAGGTGGCTACGGAATTTCCGACGATATTGGTGGCTGACCGGCCCATATCGAGGAACTGATCGACCCCCAGCAGCAGCGCGACGCCCTCCACCGGCAGGCCGAACTGGGTGAGTGTGGCCGCAATGACCACCAGACTGGCCCGCGGCACCCCTGCAATACCCTTGGAACTGACCATCAGCGTCAGCAGGATCGCCACCTGCTGTTCCCAGCCCAGATGGATGCCATAGGCCTGCGCGATGAAGATCGTCGCAAAGCTCATATACATCATCGAACCATCAAGGTTGAAGCTGTAGCCCAGCGGCAGGATGAAGCCCGAGATGCGGCGCGGGATACCAAACCGGTCAAGCTGCTCGAACAGCTTGGGCAGCGCCGCCTCGGAACTGGCGGTGGAAAAAGTGATCAGCACTGGCTCGCGGATATAGCGCAGCAGGGTGAAGATGCGGCGGCCCAGAAACAGCCCGCCCAGCGCAATCAGGATCACCCACAGGATCGCCAGGCCAAAATAGAACTCACCGATCAGCCGGCCATAGGTGATGACAATCCCCAGCCCCTTGGTCGCAACCACGCTGGCCAGTGCGCCGAACACTGCGAAGGGGGCAAAGCGCATTACATAATTGGTGATCTGCAGCATCAGCTGGGCCAATGCCTCGCACCCTTTGACGATCGGTTCCCCTTTTTCGCGCAGCGCCGAAAGCGCGACGCCTGAGAACAATGAGAACACCAGGATCTGCAGGATATTGTTCTTGGCCATCGCATCGAAGGCGCTGGTCGGGAAGATTTCGAGCACGAAATGGCGGAAGGTGAAATCGGAAGTGGCCAGCTC
>JAYVKX010000287.1:0-2275 GCA_043768005.1 Novosphingobium sp.
GACCCGGATATTGGCCGGCCCCAGATCATTGGCGAGGTATTTCACGCTGGTTTCCAGCGCCGCCTTGGCCACACCCATCACATTGTAATGCGGGATGACTTTTTCCGCGCCGTAATAGCTCAGCGTCACGATCGAACCGCCTGTTTCGGGCATCATCGCCGCCGCGCGCTGGGTCACGGCGACCAGGCTGTAGGCGGAAATATTCAGCGTCATCAGGAAGTTTTCGAGGCTGGTATCGACATATTTGCCGCGCAGCTCGGCCTTATCGGAAAAGCCGATCGCATGGACCACGAAATCGATCACCGGCCAGCGCGCGGCCAGCGTGGCAAAGGCAGTATCCAGCGCGCCCATCGCGGATACGTCGCAATCGATCAGGAAATCGCTGCCAAGGCTGGCGGCGAGCGGGCGCACCCGCTTTTCCAGCGCCTCGCCCTGATAGGAAAAGGCCAGCTCTGCACCGTGCTCGGCCAGCTTTTTGGCGATCCCCCAGGCCAGCGACTTGTCATTGGCCAGCCCCATGATGAGGCCGCGCTTTCCCTGCATCAAACCGCTCATTCCTGTTCGTTCCCGTGCTTGTCGCGCGCCTGGCGCGCGCGATTATCCCCTTGGCCAACCATATCGCGCTCTTCGGGCGATTCAGCCAGCGCCGCGTTCAGCTCTGCGCCGACCACCATTCCTAGGCCGACCAGCCAGAAAAAGAAAAGCGCGATCATCACGCCCGCCAGGCTGCCATAGGTCAGATCATAGGTGAAAAACTGATGGAGCACATAAGGCAGGGCGATCGTCACTGCCACCCACCACACAGTCACCACCAGCGCGCCGGGCCATTTGGGATAATGGCGGGCGCGGTAGGCGCTGGGGGTCAACGTGTAGAACAGCAGATAAAGCGAACAATATAGCAGCCCCGCCGGGATCAACCGCGAAGTGGCCAGACTGTCAGTCAGGCCCTGCGCGCGGGGGAACCAGGCCTCGATCACCTGCTGCGCTGCGCCGATCGCCACCTGGGCAAGGAGTGAAAACAGCAGTGCGATCACTGCGGCAACGGTAACCCCGGTGGATATCAAGCGATAACGCCAGAACGCCAGCGCAGTGCGGGTGCCATAGGCGCGGCGCAGGATGTCGCGGATCGTCTCGATCAGGCTGCCCACGGTCCACAGGCCAACGATCCCGCCAACCCACAGCAGCCAGCCGCTGCGCGCCGCGATGACATCGCGCGCCACCGGCTCCAGCGCGGCGGCAACCACCGGGGGCACCGCGAGCAGAAACGCATGGACCGAAGCCTCGCGCTGAGCCTGTTCGCCCACTGCTGAAAAGATCGCGGCAACGGTGATGAAGAACGGGAACAGCGCCAGAATTGCCATATAGGCAAGGTTTCCGGCGTGGATGAAGCCATCGTGATAGGCCCCGGTCCACACCCGGGCGAATACGCGGATAAAGCGCGTGTCCCACAACCGGCCGTGCGGGCCAACGTGTTCGTCAAACCGGTCCTGCAGCCCGGCGCGCCAGCGCAGCGCCTGTCTGCGCCGCGCTTCGGGGGAAAGATCCGGCAGGGTATGGGGCGGCAGCTCGCCCTCGTTCAGCGGTCGTTCCTCCACCGGCTCAGTCCGCGCTCAGGCGCCAAGCCGGCCGCGAAGGTCACGCGGATCGCGCCAACCCTCCAGCCGCCTGGCCAGATCGATTCCGGCCTCGCCCTCGGGCAGCTGGATCTCCAACGTAATCAGCTGATCGCCGCGGGTGCCGTCCTTGCGGGTAAAGCCCTTGTCCTTGAGCCGCAGGGTCTTGCCCGAGCTGCTGCCCGGCGCGACGGTGAGCATCACTGCGCCCTCCACCGTCGGCACCTTGACCTTGGCCCCATGCACCGCCTCATCCACGGTGACCGGCAGATCCAGCCGGATATTATCACCATCGCGGCGGAAGAAGGCGTGGGGTTGGACCTGGATGGTGACAATCGCATCGCCCGCGCCGCCCGGCCCGCCCTCACCCTTGCCGGTCAGGCGCATCTGGGTGCCATCTTCTGCGCCGGGCGGAAGTTTGAGATCGATCGTCTTGCCATCGGCCAGGGTGATCCGCTGAGTCGCCCGCGCGGCGGCATCGGGCAGGGTCACGGCCAGCCGGTATTGGACGTTGGCACCCTTGGACGCGGCGCGCGCTCGCCCGCCGCCGGGGCCGCCCATGCCGCCTCTGCCGCCGAACAGCCCATCGAAAATATCGCTGAGATCGATGCCTTCCTCGCCGAAACTATCCGCGCGAAAGCCGCCGCCCGGCGCTCCGCCAG
>JAYVKX010000288.1:0-10341 GCA_043768005.1 Novosphingobium sp.
TGCACCACCTCTGCGCTCAGGCCAACCCGGGCAAGATTATCGCCCATCCGTTCCAGCCGCCGGGCACCGCTATCGAGCGCGGTAACTTGCCAGCCTGCCGCCGCCAGCTGCATCGTTTTGCCGCCGGGTGCTGCACACAGATCAAGCGCGCGCTTACCCTCGCCTGTGCCCAGCAGCCGCGCCGGCACGCTGGCGGCAAGATCCTGTACCCACCACGCCCCGTCCTGAAACCCGGCAAGCCGTTCCACCGCTTCGCCGCGCGGCAGGCGGACATGGCCGGGCATCAGCGAGATACCGCCCAGTTCTTCAGCCCAGCGCGCGGTTTCGGACCAATCCCGCAGGCTCAGATCAAGCGGCGGCGGCACCGCAAGCGCGCGCGCGATCGCTTCGGAGCGCAAACCCCAGCGCACCATGACGGCTTCGGGCAAGGTCGGCGCATCGGGCAGGCAGACGCCGCGCTTCACCAGGGTAGAGAACACGCCGTGCGCCAACCGGCGCGGACCACCCTGAAGCAATTCCAGCCCGGTCGCGATCACAGCATGCGGCGGGGTTTCCAGCCGCAGCCAGCCCGCCAGCATCAGCCGCAGCACAGCGCGCGCCTTGGCATCATCGGCCAGGGCCAACCGGGTGGCGCTATCGATCAACTCATCAAGATCGATCAGCCAGCGCAGGCTTTCCCCGGCCAGCGCCCGGGCCAGTGCGCGATCAGCATCGCCGCGGATACCCAGCAGCGCGCCGCCTGCGGCTTGATCCAGCGTCTCGCCCCGGCGAAGCACGGCATCGTGAAGGCGCAAGGCTGCCTTGCGGGCGGGAAGTCCGGGAATATCCATCGCCTGCCCCTAAGCCAGATTGTAATGAAGGACCAGATTGCAATGTTAGGTCAGCCACTCCATCTTGGCAGCATGACCGATTATGCACCCCGCGCCACCAAACGCCCCGCTCCGTTCAAGAAGCCGGCTCATTGGAGCAATGACCCCGCGCCGCCGCCCAGAAGCGTGAAGGACGATACGGACCCGGCAGGCCTTTCGCCCACCCGCTATGGGGATTGGGTGAAAGACGGGATTGCGGTGGATTTCTAAACCGGGGTGAATTTTACCACCAGCCCGTCGCGCGGCTTGGGGATGGGCCAGGGTTGCCATTTGGGAGCGTAGCCCGGCTCGATCTCGATCTGATAGCGGGTCAGGATCTGGGCCATCAGGATCTTCACCTGCATATAGGCAAAATGCAGCCCCAGGCACATATGCGCACCGCCGCCAAAGGGCACCCAGGCATATTTGTGTCGATTAGCGACTTCGGCAGGCAAGAAGCGCAGGGGATCAAACTTCAGCGGATCGGGCCAATATTCTTCCATTACATGCACCGCAGCGGCACTGATCCCCACCTGCGTGCCTGCCGGAATACAAAAACCGCCAAAGGTGAATTCCTTCAGCGCGCGGCGCGGGGTGGACGGCACCGGCGGGATCAGCCGCAGCGATTCCTTGAAGGCCATTTCGGTCAGTTCCAGCTTGCTAAGATCCTGGTAAGCGACTGGCCGCCCTGCACCGCCGGTTATCGCCAGTGCTTCGGCGCGTAACTTGTCCTGCCATTCAGGGTGCTTGGCCAGCAGCCAGACCAGCGAGGTGGCCGAAGAGGTGATGGTGTCATGCGCGGCCATCATCAGGAAGATCATATGATCGACCACCTGATCCACTGGCAGTAATGATCCATCCTCGCGCGTGGCGGTGGCGAACTGGCTGAACATATCCTGCCCGCCCCCCTGCTCGCGGCGGCGGATGGTTTCCTTGGTGAACCATTCGACCAGGAACTTGCGCCCCGCCGCGCCCCGGCCCATCGCGGTGAACGGCAAAGGCTTACGCACGATGCCAACCGCAGCCTGGACCATATCGACAAAGGCCTTGTTGATCTGATCCGCCTCTGACCCCAGCGGTACGCCAAGAAAGCTGTCTGCTGCCAGATCAAGTGTCAGCTTCTTGATCGCCGGGTAGAACTTCATCTGCTTGCCTGACCACAGCGCGACTTGCGCCGCTATGCCGCGGTTCAGCGCGTCGGCATAATGGCGCATCGGTTCGGGCTTGAAGGCGATCGACAGCGCGCGGCGATCAATCCGGTGGTGATCGAAATCCATCAGCATCAGTCCGCGCGGGAACAACAGATCGAGCACCGGACCCCAACCCTGTTCGGATGAAAAAATCTTCTCCCGATCAAACAGCACCAGCTCGTTCGCATCAGCCCCGACCAGCGAAACCTGGCGACTGCCGAAGCTGTTTGACCGCCAGACCTGACCATATTTCTCGCGCATATGGTTACCAAAGGCAGCAGGATTTGCCAGAATTTTCAGTGTGGTGCCAAAGATCGGCCAGCCATCCTCACCAGGGATATGGTCAATTGAATCAGCAGGTTGGCGCTGTGACCAATGGGTGAAACGGGGAGCATCGGGAGCAAGCGTGGCCATCGGAAATCCTCAGTTACTGACACCGATGTAAACTAATCAAACGGTTAAATCCAGCCCAGAAGTTCACGCCGGACCAGCGCCTCCAGCATCGCCATCCCCGCTGCGCCATCATTAAGGCAATCAAGCGCGGCAAAAACCTCGCCGCCGGCTGCCTCGAACACTTCGCGGCCCCGGATCGCCAGCTCCTCGCGGGTTTCCAGGCAATCCGCCGAAAAGCCCGGGGCGGCGATGGCCAAGCGCTTTACGCCGCCAGCAGCTTCAGCGCGAAGTGTGTCCTCGGTCGAAGGTTCAAGCCATTTGGCGCGTCCAAACCGTGATTGAAAGCTGATTTCGATCCGCAAGGCTGGATGGTCCGGCTGCAATGCCTCCGTCAGCAGTCGCGCAGTTTTGCGGCAGTGGCAGTGATAAGGATCCCCCAGCTGAAGCGTCCGCTCAGGCATCCCGTGGAAGGACAGCAGCAACACTTCGGGAGTGAACGGCAATGCGGCAAGCTGACGGGCCGTATCCGCGCGCAGCGCCTCGATATGGACCGGATCATCATAATAGGGCGGCAGGGTGCGGATCGCGGGCTGCCAGCGCATTTTCGCGAGTTGCCCCCCCAGCGCATCAACCGCCGTTGCCGTCGTCGCGCCCGAATATTGCGGATAGAGCGGTGCAATAAGGATCCGCTCGCAGCCCATATCCTTGAGCCGCTGAACCTCTGTGCCAAGCACCGGATTGCCATAGCGCATCGCATGGGCAACCACCACGCCATCGCCCATCCGGGCCTGCAGCGCGCGGGCCTGTGCGGCAGTTGTCGCCGCCAGCGGTGAACCTTCCGCGCTCCACACCTGCGCATAGGCATGGGCCGATTTCTTTGGCCTTGTGTTGAGGATGATCCCGCGCAGGATCGGCTGCCACAACAGCACCGGCAGTTCGACAACGCGGCGATCGGACAGGAATTGCTTGAGGTAGCGTTTCACTGCCTTGGGTGTGGGCGCATCGGGCGTGCCAAGGTTGACCAGCAGCACCCCGATCTTGGCGGATTGAACTGCAGGGTGATTGGCCGGAAAATGATTGTTTGCCAGCATCAGAAATCCCCAGAGAGCAAGGGCAGCTTGCGCAGGCGCAGCCCGGTCGCAGAAAACAGCGCATTGGCAATCGCGGGTGCGGCCACAGCCACCCCCAGTTCGCCAGGATCAGCGGGTTCTGCAGCGCTTTCGATAAACTCAACCTCGATTGCCGGGCAATCGGCCAGCAGCGGCAGGCCAAGCATCCCCAGTCGCCCGGTTTGCGGCAGGCCATCGGCATAGGTCGTACTTGAGCCGACCGCGAGGCCCAGGCCGAACACCAGACCTCCCTCAATCTGCTGCCGGGCGATGTCGATATTCACGATCCGGCCGATGTCCACCACTGCAGTCAGCCGATCCACCTTGATCCCGGTTTCATCGCGGCGAGCGCTGGCTACCAGCGCGATCCGGCCCCGGATTCCATTGGTTCCTATAACATGGCAAGCCAGCCCCTGCCCGCTGCCATCCGCGCCGCCGCCCCAGCTGGCCAGCGTAGCCGCGCGTTGAAGACAATTGGCAAGGCGCAGATCCTGCCCCAGCATCGCCATGCGGAACGATAGCGGTTCGTGCCGCGCCTGATGGGCCAGCTCGTCGACAAAACTCTCGGTGAAGAAACAGGTGTAGCCATGCGCATTGCCGCGCATCCGCCCTGTTGGCAGCGGGATCGCAACCGGCACATGTTCCACCACCAGATTGGGAATCGCATAGGGCGGCACCGCGCCCTCCAGTGCCAGTGGATCACCCTGATCCTGCGCAGCAAGGGCATCCTGCGCGCTACTTTCGCCAAACAGCCGCTCACCAAATTCATAGGCGCTGGCGGGAAGCGCCAGCCGCGCCTTCCAGCCAGTGACCGAGCCATCGGGCGTCATCCGCGCCGCCATCACTGCTGCAACCGGGGTGCGCGGCAAGCCAGCCAGATGCTCTTGCCAGCGCGACCAGACCAGTTGCACCGGCTTGCCGATCGCGCGCGCGATCAACGCGGCTTCCACGCCATGCTCATGCTCAAGCCGCCGATCAAAGCTACCACCTGCGGGCATCGGATATAGCACCACATCGCGCAGGCTGAGGCCCAGTGCGCGGGCCGCAGCACGGCGCGCCGCCGTGGGAGCCTGGCTCGCTAGCCACAATTCCAGTCGGCCATCCTTGAACCGCGCGGTCGCACTGGCGGTTTCCAGCGTAGCATGCAGCGCCGGAGAAATATCATAGCGGCAGGCCTGCGCGAACTTGCCCGCCAGCATGGTGTCCGGATCGCCAAGTTCAGCTATCCGCACTGCCTTGCCCCGATGCAGCGCATCGCCCAGCAGCTGGTCGATCTTGCCGCTGTCAGCCCAGTTGCTGGCGGTAAACCGTGGCGCAATCAGGCTCAGCGCGCGCTCCGCGCCCCACCAATCCTGCGCTGCGGCGGCCAGCCAGCGCTGATTGCGGACTAGCCCGATGAAGCCCTGCACGCCTTTGGCCGCAGCTTCATCAAAGCCGCCCAGCTTTGCCTCGCCAATCGGCCCATGGCGGATCGCGGCAAAGACCATATCGGGCAGGCGCACATCGCCCGCGAAATTATAGCTGCCATCGGCTTTGGCAGGCAGATCCAGCCGGGGATAGCTGGGCACAGACCCGGCGGGGTATTCAGCGGGGCGCTCTGCCAAGGACACTGCGCGAACCACAGCGGGATCGGGCGGATCGAACCCAGCAGCCGCCGTAACCAAAGCACCAAAGGGCAGGCGCTTTTTGCCATGAAGGATAAAGCCGCCCTGCGCCTCGCATTCCTCCCACGCCACATCCCAGCTGTCTGCCGCAGCCTTGGCCAGCATCGCCCGCGCGCTGGCGGCGGCGATCCGTGCGAGCTGCTCATAGGCGGCCAGCGTCGTGCCATCGGCGGTGACGATGAATTCTTCGCTTTGGGCAAAGCGCCGGGCAAGCAGGCTATCGGGTGCAGCAGCAGCACCTGCAAAGGCGGGCATCCACAGCGCTGACCAGCGCGCCGCCAGCACCGCATTGGCATAAGCTCCGCTGATCGGTGCAGGTTCTACCGCCACCTGCCGCCAATCCGCGCCCAGCTCTGCCGCGATGATCTGCGCGATCAGCGTGGTCACCCCCTGACCCATCTCAAGTTCTGGCACGGCGACAGTTACCACCCCGTCTTGACCGATCTTGAGCCAGGCGTCGAACGCCACTTCATCGCGACCGGAGGCAAGTGGCGGGGCAAAGCTGCGCGGGGTAAGCGCCCAGCCCAGCAGCAGCGCACCGGTTGTCCCGGTCCCGATGAACAATCCGCGCCGGGATATCTTCATGTTTGCCCAGCGGCCTGATTATCAAGCCAGGTGGCCAGTCGCCGGGCAATTGCGGCGAACGCCTCGGCCTGCAGGCCATCGCCTGCTGCGGGCGGGGTTCCTGCATCGCTATCCAGCCGGATTGAAAGATCCAGCGGGATCCGGCCAAGGAAGGCATGGCCCATCATCCTGGCCGCAGCCTCTACCCCGCCCTGCCCGAAGGGATCGCTCACCTCGCCGCAATGCGGGCAGGCATAACCGGCCATATTCTCGACCATGCCGATCACCGGCACATCGCCATGTTCAAACAGTTGCATCGCCCGCGTCGCATCGATCAGCGCCAGATCCTGCGGGGTGGAGACGATTACCGCGCCTGCAGGCTTGTGGCGCTGCAGCATCGTCAGCTGCACATCGCCGGTGCCCGGCGGCAGATCGACAATCAGCAATTCGACATCGTCCCATTCGGCATCGATCAGCTGGTCCAGCGCCTTGCCCGCCATCGGCCCGCGCCAGGCGATCGCCTTGCCCGGCTCAATCAGATGCCCCATCGACAGCACCGGTACGCCCCATCTGCTGGGAACCGGGTTCAGCTTCTTCTCGCTGGCGGTGGGCCGCTGGCCTTCATTGCCCAGCAGGCGCGGCTGCGAGGGGCCATAGATATCGGCATCGACCAGCCCGACCTTGCGCCCCATCCGGGCCAGCGCGACCGCCAGATTCGCCGACAACGTCGATTTGCCGACCCCGCCCTTGCCCGATCCAACCGCAATGATCCGGGGGCGGGGTTGTTCGGGTGACTTATCCGCAGTCATCGCCACGCGCACTTCATTGACACCTGCCAGCCCGCGCAACGCATCCTTTACCGCCAGCTCCAGCCGGTCGCGCTCCAGCCGGTCAAGCCCGGCCACATCGATCACCAGCGCAGCCACCCCGTCCACCAGCCGCAATGATTGCAGCCGGTCGGCCGCCAGTGGCGGAAGTGCCGCGCGCAGGGGTTGGGTATTGCTGTCAGTCTCGCTCATGGATGCTCCAGGACCGTCTCAAAATGATCTCGCCGCCCCCTAGCAAGGAAAAAGCACCAACAGGCACTGTTTTTGTGAGCCAGCCATACCTATAAGTTGATCCATGAGAGGTTTTAGTAGGTTCAGTCTGGGCAGCGTGCTGGCAATGGCCGGTAATCGCAGCCCTTGGGGTGGCAGCGCGGGCAAAGGTGCTGGCAAGGGAGAGAGCGATCTTCCGGCCGAACCGGAAGCTGCAGGCGATGATGGCGAGGCTGCGCCAGATGCACCCGCCCCGCCGCCAAGCGGTCCGCGCAACCCCTGGCTACCTGCCGGAGACAATGCCCCGCCGCGCCGCGCGGCCAATATCGAAGATATATTTCGCCCGCGCGGCAATCGGCCAGGTGGCGGCGGTAGTGGCGGCGGCGGTGGCGGTTTCCCGCGCATGCCCCAGCGCCGCGATGGCAAAAGCTGGCTGCCGCTGATTGCAGGCGGGGTCGCGCTGTTGTGGGTTGCCTCTACCTCGACCCACCAGCTTGGCTCGACCGAGGAGGGCGTGGTCACCACCTTTGGCAAATATTCGCACACCATCGGTTCGGGCGTCTCGCTTACCGCGCCCTGGCCGATCCAATCGGTCAATGTGGTTGATGTCACTTCGATCAAGCGCGACACGATCCCTGAGGGCGAAGGCGAAAAGCTGATGCTGACCAGCGACCAGAATCTGGTCGACCTCAGCTATCTGGTTCGTTGGAACATCAAGAACCTTAAGCTTTACACCTACCAGCTGGATGATCCCGGCGATACGGTACAGGAAGTTGCCGAAGCCGCGATGCGCGCCTCGGTTGCAGAAGTGCCGCTCAACGGCGTGATGGGCGGCGCGGGCCGGGCCCAGATCGAGCAGAATGTGCGGACGCGGATGCAGGCTATCCTTGATGCCTATCGGTCCGGCGTGCTGATCCAGGGCGTCGATATCAAAAAGGCAAACCCGCCTGAAAAGGTGGTCGGCGCATTCCAGCAAGTCACCGTAGCCCAGCAGGAAGCGCAGCGCGATCAAAGCAATGCTCGCGCCTGGGCCCAGCAGATCATCGCGCAGGCGCAGGGCGAAACCGCCGAATTCGACAAGGTGTACGAGCAATACAAGCTCAGCCCCGAGGTTACCCGGCGGCGGATGTATTATGAAACGATGGAGCGTGTGCTGTCCAACAATGACAAGGTTGTGGTCGAGGCCAATGGGGTAACCCCCTATCTGCCCCTGCCCGAAGTTCGGCGTCGACAAGCACCTGTAACCCCAGCGGCAGAAGGGCAGTGACCATGTTGGCAAATCTGCGCGAGAACCGCACGGCCGTGATCGCGCTGGCAGCGCTTTCGATCGGAATCTTGACCAGCGTGGTCGCTGTGCCTGAAACCGAACAGGCGGTCGTCGTCCGGCTGGGTGAGCCGGTGCGCGTGATCAACCGGTTCAAGCCGAATGCCGATTTCGGCATGACCGGGGCGGGGCTTTCGCTGCGCATCCCATTTTTCGAACGGATGGTGCGGATCGACAAGCGCGTGCTGACGATCGATATGGAACGCCAGCAGGTGCAATCCAGCGACCAGCGCCTGCTTGAAGTCGATGCCTATGCCCGCTTCCGGATCATCGATCCGGTGCGGATGGTGCGAGCCGCCGGGACGACCGAGCATGTGGTTGAACAGCTTCAGCCAATCCTTACCTCGGTATTGCGCCAGGAACTTGGCAAGCGCATCTTCCAATCGCTGCTGACCGCAGAGCGCGGTGCAGCCATGGCCCAGATCCGCACAGGTCTGGACAAGGAAGCCCGCCAATATGGCGCTCAGGTGATCGACGTCAGGATCAAGAGCGCCGACCTTCCCGCCGGCACGCCACTGGACAGTGCGTTCATCCGGATGGAAGCGGCGCGCCAGCAAGAGGCGACCACGATCAAGGCCCAGGGTGAGCGTAATGCCCAGATCATCCGCGCCGATGCCCAGGCCCAGGCCTCACGCCTATATGCTGACAGCTTTGGCAAGGATCCGGGCTTTTATGATTTTTACCGGGCGATGAAGAGCTATGATGCAACCTTCTCAAACCCCAATGCAAAGTCTTCCAGCACAATCATTCTGTCACCCGACAATGATTATCTGCGCCAGTTCAAGGGGCGCTAGATCACAAACCCATTCAACGCCAGTTCATCGGATCTGGCTTGAATCAAGCGACTAGACCGGGCGCCAATACCGGGCACCCCAGACAAGGAAGCAAAAGGACGTGAAGCCAGTGCGATATGCTTATGGAGTAACAACTGCGCTGCTGCTGGGCGGATCTGCCGTGTCACTGATCACCGGTTTTCCGGCTGGCGCTCAGGTCGCGCAGAATGATGCGCAGCAGATACAGGCGATGGTTCCCCGGACCGGAGCGCCCGCCAGCTTTGCCGATCTGACCGAGCAACTGCAGCCCGCCGTGGTCAATATTTCCACTCGCCAGCGGATCAAGGTGCAGGCGGCCAATCCCCTTGCCGGAACCCCGCTCGCCGATCTGTTTGGCGGCGGCGAAGGCGGCGGTGCTGGCGGCGCCCAAACGCGCGAGGCGCAGTCGCTTGGTTCCGGCTTCATCGTTTCGCACGATGGCTATGTGGTGACCAACAATCACGTCATCACCGCCGATGGTCAGGGCGAGGTGGAATCGATCACCGTGACCATGCCCGATGGCACCGAATATCCTGCCAAACTGGCCGGACGCGATGCGGCATCGGACCTTGCTGTGCTGAAGATCGAAACCGGCAAGCCATTGCCGTTCGTCAAATTCGGCGATTCGCGCAGTGCCCGCGTGGGTGATTGGGTGATCGCCATCGGCAATCCGTTTGGCCTTGGCGGCACGGTAACTTCGGGGATCATCTCTGCGGTCTATCGCAACACCGGCTCGGGCAGCGCCTATGACCGATATCTGCAAACCGATGCCTCGATCAACCGGGGGAATTCGGGCGGGCCGATGTTCGACATGAAGGGCAATGTCATCGGCATCAACAATGCGATCTTCTCACCAACCGGGGGCAGCGTCGGGATCGGCTTTGCCATTCCGGCAGAGGTCGCAGCACCAATCGTCGAAAAGCTCAAGAGCGGACAGACCATTGATCGTGGCTATCTGGGCGTCCAGATCCAGCCGGTGAACGAGGATTTGGCTGATTCGCTTGGCATTTCCCATAATCGCGGCGAATTCATCCAGTCAGTCCAGCCCGGTCAGCCCGCCGCCTCTGCTGGTCTGCAACCGGGTGATGTGGTGCTTAAGGTTGATACCAAGGAAGTCAGCCCCGAACAGACGCTGTCATTCATCGTCGCCAATACCCAGCCGGGCAAGCGCATCCCGATCGAGCTGTTCCGCGATGGCAAACGCATGACGCTGAGCGCCACTGTGGGCAAACGTCCGAGCGAGGACGAACTAGCCCAGCAGAGCTTCAACCCTGATCAGCAGCAAGATCAGGATCAGTTCAACCGCACGCCCCAGCGCCAGGGCGAAGGGATCGTGGAAAAGGCGATGGGACTTTCGGTATTGCCAGTCACCCCGCAGATTGCCCGCCAGCTTGGCGCTC
>JAYVKX010000289.1:0-3026 GCA_043768005.1 Novosphingobium sp.
ATCGGTGCGGCGGTTGATGCCAATGTGCTGATCTATGAACGTATCCGCGAGGAACGCGCGCGCGGACGGCGCGTGGTCCAAGCGGTCGAGACGGGTTACAAGGAAGCCAGCCGCGCGATCTTCGATGCCAATATCACCAATGTCATCGCCGCGGTGCTGATGTTCCTGTTTGGCTCTGGCCCGGTGCGCGGCTTTGCCGTGGTGCTGATGATCGGCATCGTGACCTCGGTGTTCACCGCTGTAACCCTGACCCGGATGTGGGTCGCAGGCTGGCTGCGCGCAGCGCGTCCGTCTGAAATTATTTTGTAAGAGGCGTCACCCACGATGAAACTCCTCAAACTTGTCCCCGATAACACCAACATCCGCTTTCTGCGCTGGCGGGTGCCGTTTTATGTGATCAGCCTGATACTGATGGCCGCATCGCTGACGCTGGTTGCCACCCGGGGGCTTAATCTGGGCGTCGATTTCGTCGGCGGGCAGATGATCCGCGTGACCTTTCAGAACACCGCGACTGCGCCTGTCGCCGAACTGCGCAAAACGGTGTCAAAACTGGGCTATGGCGATCCGATCATCCAGCAATTTGGCAAGCCGAATGAAATCTCGATCCGGATGAAACTGCCCGAAGGCTCTGGCAGCGATGCGGGTTTGGCGGACCAGATGGCACGCAAGATTACCACTGCGATCAAGCAGGGACATCCCGATGTGCGGATTGACGGGGTCGATTCTGTTTCGGGCAAGGTTTCCAGCGAGTTGTTCCGCACCGGCATGCAGGCGCTGATCGCGGCCATGGTGGCAATTTCGATCTATATCTGGGTGCGGTTCGAATGGCAGTTTGGCGTCGGAGCGCTGTTCAGTCTGGTGCATGACGTGACTATCACGCTGGGCCTGTTTGCGGTGACGCAGATGGAGTTTGATCTCAACATCGTGGCCGCATTGCTGACTTTGATCGGCTATTCGCTTAACGATACGATCGTGGTCTATGACCGGATCCGCGAGAATTTGAAAAAGTTCCGCCGGATGCCGCTGCCCGAATTGCTCGATCTCTCAGTCAATGAAACACTGTCGCGGACCATCGTGACCTCGCTTTCGATGCTGATTACGCTGTTTGCGCTGCTGCTGCTGGGTCCGGGGGTGATCTTCGGGTTCACCGCAGCGATTACGCTGGGTATCTTCGTCGGCACCTATAGCTCGATCTATATGGCTGCTCCGATCCTGATCTGGCTCAAAGTCACTTCGCAAAGCTTTGTGCCAACCGAGACAGCGCTGGACCGGCAGGAACGGATCACCCGCGAACGCGCTTAGCTTTTGGCAATGCGGTGCCAGTATTCGGCCAATTCAGCCGCGTTTCTATCCCAGTTGAACCGGGCGGCATTGGCGGCCACGGCGGATTGAGCAGGCGGATCGGCGATAAGTTCGCGCAGCGCTGCCGCTATGGCCAATGGGTCGCGCGCGGCGATCCGCCCGGCGCTGGCATCGCGCACCACTTCCAGCGCCCCGCCGATTGCCGGAATTACCAGCGGCGCTCCGCAGGCCAGCGCCTCTACCCAGGCGTTGGCGAGGCCTTCGCGCGCTGACGGCAGCACTGCGGCATCGGCAGCGCTGAACAGCAGCGGCAGCACTTCGTGGCTGACCTGGCCGAGAAAATGAACCCGGTCTACCAGCCCCAGATCGCGGGCCAAAGCGCGCAAGGCGTCCTCATCCTCACCCTTGCCGGCCAGCGCGAGCCGGGCGTGGGGAACTTCCTGCAATGCCGCTATTGCCAACCGCTGACCCTTGATCGCGATCAGCGCCCCGGTGGCAACCAGCAGCGGGCCGTCGGCGGGGATCGCCAGCGCGGGCAAGGCGGCAATTGCTGCGCGGGCCAGAGCACGGTTCTGGGGGTGGAAGCACGCATGATCGAGGCCGGTGTAATGGACCATGATCCGCTCTTCCGGCATCCCCAGCGCGATCATGTGCTGCTTCAGCGCGGCAGAGACAGCCAGCAATCCTGCCGCCTGATCCGCAGCGCGCTGCATTTGCGCCAGCGCGCGCGGACGGTTGCCCCAAAAAAGGATATCGCCGCCGCGTGACTTGATCGACAGCGGCAGGCCAAGCTCGCGCGCAATTTGCGCCGCCGCCGGGCCATCAGGGAAGAAGAACTGCGCATCGATCAGATCGAACTTCTGTTCCGCGTGCAACCGCCGGATCAGCGGCAGCACCGCGCGGGCAATCCGGGCCGGATTACTGTCGCCGCCGATCAGCGGGATCAGCCGGAACCGGGGATGATGGATGGTTATGCCGTCCAGCTGCGAAGTCGAAGGATTGGCGGCCAGGCTGCGATAGGGCTCGCGCCGCGATAATTGCCAGGGCGGGATCCCCAGCGGATTGACCACCACCAGATCAACGTCGCCGCGCGTCCCCACCGCCTTCATCTGATACTCGACGAATTTGCCAAAGGCGGCGCGTTGCGGACTGGGAAACAGGGTGCTGAGCGACAGGACGCGCAATTTACTCACAGCTTGCGCACCAGCATTTCTGCTACCGCTAGCCAAGCCGGACTATCGATAATCACCTGTCGCTGGCCTGCGCCAGGTGGCAACAAGGCGATGCGGTTTTCCAGCCGGTCAATCATCCGGCCAAACGCAAACCGGCCGCCCGGGCGCGGAGCCAGCACATCGCGGTTGAGCAGCCGGGCAAAGCCATCTGATTGCACCTGACGCAGCCACAGCTGGTCGCCCGCGCGATAATCGCCCGCGCTGGCCTCAATCGCCATAGCAACCAAGTGTCCTTCACCGCCCAGCGCGGAAGGCAGGATGGCATCGCGCGGGGCCGCCAGTGCCTCTGCCCCATAATCGCCCATCCGCGCAATCAGCTGGGGCTGGGCGGCAATTTCACCCCGGACCAGCAGCTCCGGCTCAACCCCCAAGGCGGCGGCAATCCGGTTCATCCACACCAAGGAGAGATTGCGCATACCTGTTTCGAGCCGCCCGATCGTCTGCGCGGTGGTCGGCGGGGTGCAGCGCGCAGCGACATCGGCCAGAGTCAGG
>JAYVKX010000290.1:0-5919 GCA_043768005.1 Novosphingobium sp.
ACCGGCAAGGCCAGCGGTTATCTGAAAGACCTGCCGGATATTGTCGATTTCGATACGGCGATGCGGCTGCCGCGCGGCGAGGTGCTGATCATGGCCACCGGCGGGCAGGGCGAAGACCGCGCTGCGCTGGCCCGGATTTCGCAAGGCAATCACCAGATCAGCCTTGAATCGGGCGATGTCGTGCTGTTCTCCAGCCGCCAGATCCCCGGCAATGAAATCGCTATCGGCCGGATCCAGAACCGGCTCGCCCTGCAGGATATCAAGATTGTCACTGATCGGCAGAGCTATATCCACGTTTCCGGCCATCCCGGACGGCCCGAACTGGAAACGCTTTACGGCTGGATCAAGCCAGAGATTCTGGTGCCGGTGCATGGCGAAATCCGCCATATGAAAGAGCAGGCAAGGCTGGGGCATGCTTGCGGCATTCCCAAGAACTTGTTCCAGAAAAACGGCGATCTGGTGCGCCTTGCCCCGGGCAAGCCGGGCAAGATCACCGAAGTTCGCAACGGCAGGTTGCTGCTGGATGGCGATGTGATCATCCCCGCCGATGGCGAAGCGATGCTCATGCGGCGCAGGTTGGCACAAAACGGGCTGGTGGTGGTGGCACTGGATGGGCACGGCGGGGCGCAAGTGGCCGGAATCGGCCTGCCACTGGATGAAGACTATGACGCCTTTGTGGCCGAGGCCGAAGGTGATGTCGCCACCGCGCTGACCAAGCTCAAGGGTGCCGCCCGTAAGGACCGCGAGGCGGTTATGGAAGCCGCGCGCCTGGCAGCCCGGCGCACAGCGGCGCGCTGGTCTGGCAAAAAGCCGCAGGTCAAAGTGATGCTGCCGGAGGGTTGAGCGATGAAATGGACCTCTGCGCTGGCGATTTATGCGCTGTTCTGGGTGATGTGCGCCTTCATCGTGCTGCCCATGGGGGTGCGCACCCATGATGAGGCTGGCGTGGTGAAAATCCCGGGACAAGCAGACAGTGCCCCGGCAAATTTTCGCCCGGGCCTGATTATCTGGCGCGCAACCTTGCTGTCGCTGGTGATGTTCGGACTGTTCTACGCCAATTACGTCAATGGCTGGATTGAACCCAAGGATCTCGATTTCACCGGCGGCCCGCCCAATATGGACGGCACCAGAAGCTAGAGCGACGGTTTTGATTGCATCAAAGCCGACGCTCTATAATTTTGCTTTACCGCGATTTCCGAGTCGTCGGATGATACTATCCGGCTCGAAATCGCGCTAGTTCCGCAACCGTTCAATCGATTGGGCCAGCGCAACATAGAGCTTGCCCATATCGGATGAAAGCAGCGTGACCCCCAGCGCATGGCCATCGCGGGTGGAGAGCAGCTGGCGCAGCATCGCCTCGAAATCGTGGATATAGCGGCTGACATGATCGCGGAACTCGCGGTCGCTTTCATAGATTTGCGCCACTGCCTTGGCTTGTGAAGCATCGAGCAGGCGCACTGCACGGCGGGTAAACACGCCCCGATCGCCGCGCAGATAGGATGCCCAGGCGGTGTCGGTGACATCGCTCGACATGGCCTTGGCGATATCGATAGCATTGGAATTCAGCGATTCGGTGATCAGCGCCACGCGGCGGGCAAAGTCATTATCGACCTGCTCCTCCGCTCGCTCGCGCGCCTGGGCAACGCGGCGTTCGAGGTTTCCAGCCAGCTCGTTGACCTTGGCCAGCTGATCGCGCAGCTGGATTGCCGCCTCACGGCTGACGCCTGCGGCGTGGGATGCGGCTTGTTCCAGCTGGCCGACGGCTTCGGCGGTCCGGGCGCGCATGGTCTTTTCAATCGCCGCGCCGCTTTCCTCGCCCAGCCGTTCGGCCAGGGCCCGAACCGAAGCCGCGCTCATCATCTCGATCCCGGCGACAGCATCGCGGGCCGTGCCGGTCAGCTCCTCGATCGCAGAGCGCAACGCGCCTTGCGATTGCTCGGCCAGCAACGCGCTGTCATTCTGCACCGCGCCTAGCGTCTGGCGGATCGTGTCCAGCGATGCTGTGTGGCGCGCGCTGTGTTCGCCAAGCCCTGCGTGCAGCCCATCCAGTTCGCCCATGGTCGCAACCAGCCCATCGCGGCTTGCCAATACATACCCAGATAGCGCCTCTCCGCGGCTTTCCGCTTCGATCACCGTTTCGCGCAGGGCAACCGCACGGGTTTCAAGCTCGGCCAGCTTGCCCTCGCTGACCGTCATTGCAGCGGGCAGATCAACGGTGCTGTGCTGAACCCCGGCCTGGATCAGTTCCAACAGCCGCACGCTGCTATCGGTCAGGCCCGCGATGGCGATATCCGTCCCGGCCAGGGACTGGCGGCTTGCGGAAAGCCGTTCGGCCAGGGTCGAAAGGCTTTGCGCGATCGCGGCTTCCGCTTCGCTGCCATGGGCTGCAACCTGTTGCATCCGCTCTGCAAAAGCGGCGAGCTGGGCTGAGATTGTTTCGCTGTGGCTGATGAAGCGCCGCGAATAATCTTCCTGCTCACCCCGGCGCGCGGAAATTTCCTGATCGAGTGTGGCCAGCTGATCGGTCAGCTGGGCCATGAACAAGGCATTGCGGGTATCGGCATCCGCCTGCCTGCGCTCAACCTCTTCGGCAAACAGCCGGTCACGTTCGACCAGTCTGGCGTCAACCTGTTCAGCTTCCAGCGATAGAGCGCCCAGGCGTTTTTGTGCAGATTCCATCGCATTCTGATCAATTTCGCCAACCTGCTTGATCGCATCGCACAGATCAGCCTCCAGTTGCACCACCGCGTGGCGCCAGGCTTCAAGCGCATGGCTTTCTCCGTCGCGCAGCGCGCGCGCCACTGCCGCGCCCTCGTCCCGAACCGCGCCTAGCCGGGCGCGCAGCGAGGTGATGCTCTCCGCCTCATGGCCATCCAGCGTCTGACGGACCTGCTCAAGTTCCTGGACCAGCGCGGTTGCGCGGGTGCGGATCGTGGCCAGTGCCTCAATCTCGTGGCTATCAAGCTGTGTACGGAATTCCGCGCCGCGTGCCGCCAGTTCGGCGAACCGGGCGGTGGTGATTTCATCAAGCTGGCCGGCCTGACGGGTAAATTCACCCAGCGCCAGATCGATGGTGCCGCGCAGCGCGGCAACTTGCCGTTCGCTGGCTTGGCCAAAATCATTGAGGCGATTGAACCCGCCAATCAGATCCTCCAGCTGGCCATGTGCAGCCCGGCCAGCATTGGCGATGTTGTTGGTCACATCCTTGGCGGAACTTGCGATCACCGGCAGCTGGCCGCGCAGCTTCTCCATATTATCAAGCGCGGTGGCGCTGACTGTACCGATCGTATCCAGCCGCGCGCCATTATCCCGGATCAGTCCATGAAGCTTGTCCGCGTGCTGCGAAAGCCGCTCTGTCGCGACGCGGCCCAGCGAATCCAGATCGCGCGCCTGTGCTGCGATAAATTCGCGCGCAAGGCTCAGCTCTCGGTTTACCGCGGTAAGCCTGGTTTCAAGTCTGGCTGATTCATCGCTCAACAGCCGGGCCGCATCGCCAAAGCGCGACGCTTCGCGACGACTGTTACGCATCGCCAGCAGCCAGGCGACGCAAACCAGCAGCACCGGCAGTGACCAGTCACGGATCCATAGCTGCCATTGCTCAGCTGTGCCGCCAGCCAGAATGCTTGCGCGGTTGACCCAGCCAAAAAAGCCGGTCCAGCCCAGAATTATCGCAAAAGCGAGGCTGGGAAGCAGCAGCGCCGCCCAATCCCGCCGGGCACTGGGTTCGTCCTCCATCCAATTATCATCCAGCACCAGCGGGGCTTCCACCTCTGCCAGCAGCAATACTTCTTCGGGCGCAGTTTCCTGTCCGCCCGATCCGATAGCGACAATGCGCGTTTCCCCAGCCATGGCGGCAGGATACCACGGATTGGCCCGGGATAAACCCCGCCTTAACCAAATCGTCCTAAGTATGGCGTCATGGTATATCAAGCAGGAGCACTGGACGCGACATTGGCCGCTGCGGCGGGTGAGGACGCGGAACTATTTTCCGAGCTGAGGCTTGCGTTTACCGAGAGCCTGGCGCGGCAAGTCGATCTGCTTCGCCGATCACGCTGCGATGGCAATTGGCAGATTGCGGCGATGCGGCTCAAAGGGCTTGCGGCCAGTTTCCATGCCGATACGCTGATGATTCTGGCCGAGGAAGCACTGGACGCAGCCCCCGGTGAGCCAACGGTGGTCCGCCGGCTGCAAGTTTTCCTGGATGAATTCAAAGCGGGTTAAGCTTCACCGCCGGTAACACTTGGCACCACCCAGCCAGTGTCCTAGAACCGCGTTCCCAATCCCGAAAACGGGCGGAGACGGACGCTGCGGGTCGCACTTTTGACGATGATGGAACCGGCTGCCAATGGCGGTCAATCGCTTCGCGCGTTCCTGCGCGTTGGCGGGATGACGCTTGCCCGCCAGCAATTGGGATTGGTACTGGCGCTGCGGGCTGAAAAAATCGTCTGTATTGCACGCGCGATGACCCCAGAGTTGATTGAATTACAGCATCTTGCTGAAAAGGCCGGAGCGCAGTTCCACGTTATTTCCGGACCACGCGCGCTGATCGGACTGGTCACGGTGGCGGATGAGGTGATCGTGCTGGGCGATGGCCTGTTCGCCTCTACCGCTGAAACAAGGGCTGCGCTGGAAAAGGGTCAGGCCGTGCTGGTTCAGCCGATCGAGCAAGGTCTTGCTGCCGGGTTTGAACGGATTGACCTTAATCACGCCAGTGCCGCAGCAATGCGGATCCCTGGACGGCTGGTTGAACGATTGGCCGAGCTTCCTACCGATTGCGATGCGGCATCGGCATTGCAACGGATCGCGCTGCAGGCCGGGATAAGCCAGCGCAATGTTGCCGCGGCCAATGGCGGCGGCGCATTCTGGACGATGGTTCGCAGCGAGGACGAGGCCCATGCGCTGGAACCGCAATGGATCCGCCAGCGCACCCATAATGAGGGCATGCCAAGCCCGGGACGCGGGTTGGCGCTGCTGGGGGTGCGGACTTTCGGGCCGACCTTGCTTCATGCCGGGAACGGGGCCGGGGTGGTCATTATCGCGGCGCTGGTGCTGGCGACTATGGGGCTGGGGGCGGGCTGGTTTGGCCTGATTCCTCTGGGACTTGGGCTGTGCGGACTGGGCTGGATGCTGCGCGAAGCAGCGGCTCTGCTGGGCCGGATCGAAAATGATTCGTACGAAGGCCCGCCCAGCGGATTGACCCGCCAAGTGCTGTATGGCTGGCTGCTGGATGCGATCATCGTGGTGCTGGCGGGCTGGGGATCGATGCTCCATGCCGGTCAGCCGGTCCATGACCGAATGTTTCCACCGCTGATGTTGATCGCGCTGCTGCGACTGGTGCCCAAGGTGACCGGCGGTCGGTGGACCTCGTGGCTGGAGGATCGTGCGGTGCTGTGCCTGGTCTTGGCGGGAGCGATTTTGGCCGGAGTGGGCAGTGAAGCGATGCACATTGCCGCACTGGCGCTGGCAATCACCGGAATCGTGGTACCACGCGGCGAATTGCGGATAACGCGAACTTAACCAAGGCGCGCTATGGCTCGGCCATGATCCAGAATACTGCCCCTGTGATTGCTGATGATCTGATTGCCGATGTTCCGGTGGAGGATGTTCTGCGCGAAGATCTGTCGCAGGCCGACGCCTTAATTGGCAGCATCGCGCCGATCCTGCGCCACCTGCTGGCCAATGACGATCATTGTGTATTCAGCGACGAGATTATCGCCCGGGTTCGCGGCATGATGAGCGATATCGCCGTTCAGTTGCTGGATGAGGTTGCGGTTGCAGCGGGCAATCCCGAACGCCGCGTCCATCCGCCCGAGGCTATCCAGACGTTGGTCAGCGGTTTTGTGGCGCAGCCAGGCATTTTGAGCCACATCCATGCACTTGCTCTGGAATGGCAATTGACCGAACGGTTGCAGGCCCGGC
>JAYVKX010000291.1:0-3434 GCA_043768005.1 Novosphingobium sp.
CTTGCCAAGCGCGATGATCAAGCGCTGTTTCATGCCACAGTCGGCGCGGTGCCGCAGGCGATTTCTGCCGGGGTGTTCGGGGTTGGTTTCGCCCTGCGACTGGCCGCTGCCGAGGCCCTTGCGGCGGGCGGCGCGCTGGTCCGCAAATCAGACCGGTTGCAATTGATGCTCCCGGGCTTGACCGGCGGTGCTGCGACCAATAGCCACGGTGCCAGCGACGGGGCGGCGCAGGCTGCTGCAGCGGAACACACTTAAGCCAAGCAACAGGAACCTGAACGCCGGTGGCGGATACCCGCATTACGGACTTGCCGCAAAACCGCGATCTGGTGCGCTTCAAGCCGGGCACCGGGCAGCGCTTTGTGTTGACAGTCGATACCGAGGAAGAGTTTGACTGGAACAAGCCGCTCAACCGCACCGATCACAGCGTGTACACCGTTCCGCGCCTCGCCAAATTCCAGGAATTCTGCGAAGGATTGGGCGTGGCCCCGATCTATCTGATCGATTACCCGATCGCCACCTCGCCCATTGCGGCGGAAATATTGCGCGCACCGCTGGCCGCCGGGCGAGCCGAAATCGGAGTACAGCTGCATCCCTGGGTTAGCCCGCCGCATGACGAGCCGGTGACCGAGCTTAACAGTTTTGCCGGAAATCTTGCCCCCGGGCTAGAGCGGGCAAAGTTTCAGCGGCTGCGCGATACGATCCAGCAGAATTTCAATTCGGCCCCACTGATCTATCGCGCGGGCCGCTATGGTGTGGGCGACAACACCGCGCAAATCCTGAGCGAAGGCGCGATTGCTATCGATACATCGGTGCGCTCCCGGTTTGATTACAGCTCAACTGGTGGCCCGAATTTCCGCGATCATCCGGTGGTGCCCTATTGGCTGGATCAGCGCGGCGGTTTGATGGAGCTGCCGCTGACCACGGTATTCTGGGGCTTGCTGCGCCGCCAGGGCCATTGGCTTTACCCCATGCTGTGGCGTGTGCCGCAGCTTCGCGGCGCGCTATCGTGGATTGGTGTGCTCGAACGGATTCCGCTGACGCCCGAGGGGGTTACGCTTGAAGAGGCGATTCGCGGCATCGATATGGCGATCGATGATGGCTTGCCGGTGCTGGTGTTTTCGTTCCACAGCCCATCGCTTGCGCCGGGATACACACCCTATGTGCGCAGCGAGGATGATCTTGATGCGTTTTACGATTGGTGGCGCGGCGTTTTTGCCTATCTGGCCCAGCGCGGGATCAAACCAAGCTCGGTTGCAGACATTATGAGTTCGGTGGAGCTTGCCACAAGCCCGCTGCCGGGCTAACCCGCGCCGCGTCCGGCTTGCTGGACCGGTTTTGGGGCCTGTAGCTCAGTTGGTTAGAGCTGGCCGCTCATAACGGCTAGGTCGCAGGTTCGAGTCCTGCCGGGCCCACCATAGCCGTCAGGGGCCGGAATAATGTCGGGGAGTAGCGCAGCCTGGTCGCGCATCTGCTTTGGGAGCAGAGGGTCGGAGGTTCGAATCCTCTCTCCCCGACCATTATATCGGTGACTTGTAAGTCGCTGATATAATTAGCAAAAATAGACCGTTTTTGGCCTGTGCAGGAACTGTGTAGAACTTTTTTCGGTTTGCCTCGAATGTCGGCTACGTGAGGCCGTCGCATTCGGGTAAATTTGATCGGCTGCGGGATAGAGGCTCGGGCACCGATAGACGCATTGATTCATTCCAATTTCCGGACATTTTTTAGATTTCGCGTCGAAGTCCACCCCTGCGTCGGTAAGGATCGTTCTGAAAACGAAGGGCACATATATGCCCCGCTTGGGTGTGATCCCTCCACCGTGCGTTGGCGCAGCGGACAGCGATTGCGACAGGAACAAAGATTGGCTGTCTTGATTTGCTATCCGGCGCAACAGGACAGCTTGGCGACATCCATATCGAACGTCTGCGCCGCCAATTTGAGTCCCTCCACCGTCGTTAGATAGGGAAAGATCGTCGCGCCGAGGTCTGCGGCGGTCATGCCGTGGCGGATGGCCAGCGCCAGCGTTTGGATCGAGTCCGCGCCCTCGGGAGCCATAATCTGACCGCCGAGCAACTGGTCGGTGCCCTTGTCGGCGATTAGCTTGATAAGCCCGCGTGTATCGCGCGCCGCCAGCGCCCGTGGCACCTGTTCGAGCGGGAGCAGCGATACTTTGACATCGCGACCTTGCGCCCGCGCTGCCGTTTCGGTGAGACCGACGCTGGCGACCTGCGGATCAGTGAACACCACCGCTGGCATGGTGGCATTGTCATATCGGTGTTCATTGCCCCCAACGGCATTGCGCGCCGCCAGCTTTGCCCCATAGGCGGCCATATAGACGAACTGGTCGCGGCCCGTGACATCCCCTGCCGCATAAATACCAGACACGGTAGTTTCGAGATAATCATCGACGATGATTCCGTCATTGCGGGATAGATTGACGCCCTGCGCCTCCAGCCCCAGCCCATCACTGTTCGGGCGGCGACCGGTGGCGATCAGCACTTGCTCTGCCGCGATGGTTTGCATCCCCGGAGCCGCGTCTGACTGGCTCTCGCAGGTGAGTTCGACTGCGCCATCGGTTTGCACAATCCGCTGATAACCGACACCGGCACACACACGAACGCCTTCCGCCTCCAGATAGGCTTGCAGGGCTGCGCTGATTTCCTGGTCCATTTCGGGCAGCAAGCGGCTGCGGCAACAGATGGTGACGGACACGCCAAGGCGGGCAAACATTTGCCCCAGCTCAACACCGATGACGCCGCCGCCGATCACCAGCAGCGATCGGGGCAGACGGTCGAGCGCCAGTGCCGAGGTGCTGGTGAGGTAAGGCACCGCGTCCAGTCCCGGAATCGGTGGCACAGCAGCGCGTGCGCCGGTGGCCAGAATAATCTTCCCGGTCGGCATTGGCGTATCACCAACCATCAGCCTGCCATCGGCAAACCGCGCCATGCCGTCGATATAGGATACGCCCGGATAGGCAGGCAGCAGGTCGACATATTTCTTCTGGCGAAGGCCTGCGACCAGTTCATCCTTTGCTGCTGCGAGCGCGGACCAGTCTTCAAGATTGATGCTTCCCACAAGACCCGGAAATCTGCGGGCAGCAAGGCCGCCATGCACGGCCTCGGCAGCGCGTATCAGCGTCTTGGACGGGACACAGCCGACATTGACGCAGGTGCCGCCAATCGTGCCATGACCGACGAGCGCCACGTTCGCGCCTAGATCAGAAGCGGTGATCGCGGCGGAGAACCCTGCCGATCCCGCACCGATAACGGCCACGTCAAATCCGCCCCGCGCGGGCGGGGTGCAACTATCACTCATGGAAACTCGCTTTCTCGTGCGCACCGGGATCAGTTTTGAACGACGCGGGCCGGATAACCTGCATTGGCCGAAGCCGCCGCGATCTGCGCCGCCGTCGTGCGCGTCGGATCATAGGTGGCGCG
>JAYVKX010000292.1:0-7130 GCA_043768005.1 Novosphingobium sp.
TGAACAGTCGGGCCGTGCCGGTGCCCGCCCCGCTCAGCAATTCCAGCGAATCGGCATCGCGGATTTCAGCATAGTCGATTGCTTCAAACCCGCCAGCAAGCACTGCCTCGCGCAGTGCGGCCAGCGCGGCATCATACCCCAGCCCAGCGCGGATCGCGGCAACCGCGCTGCGCATCGCGCGGGGCAGCACCACCGCCTGGCCGCGCTGCTGCGGGGTGAGATAGGCGTTGCGCGAGCTGAGCGCGAGCCCGTCTGCCTCACGCACAGTCGCCACGCCGATGATCGCGGGGGCCGCCGGGCGGGTCAGATCCAGGTCGCGCGCCAGCTGCCGGATCACGGCAAGCTGCTGCCAGTCCTTCTCCCCAAACAGGGCCATATCGGGCTGGACCTGGTTGAACAGCTTGCTCACCACGGTCGCCACCCCTTCGAAATGACCGGGCCGGACGCTGCCGCACAGCCCCGCGCTGATCCCGGTGACATTGACGGTTGTGGCATAGCCTGCGGGATACATCGTTTCGGCCGTGGGTGCCCACAACAGGGAGACGCCCTCCTGCTCCAGCAATTCGCTGTCCCGGGCAAGCTGGCGGGGATAGGTGCCAAGATCCTCGCTCACGCCAAATTGACGCGGATTGACGAAGATCGAGACCACCACATGCGCCGCATGCGCAGCGGCGGCGCGAACCAGCGCCAGATGGCCCTGATGCAGCGCGCCCATCGTGGGAACCAGTGCCACGGTACCGTCATGGCGCAATGCTTCGATCGCAATGCGCAGTGGATCAAGCTGATTGACGGTTTGCACGCCGCTAACCCCTCCGATAGAACGAATGCCACGCGGCCATTCAGCCGTCCCGGTCTGTATTTGTGCAGTGCAGCAACGCAGGAAAGAGTTCAACCCCGCCCGTGTCTAACCCCAATGCCCCAACTGCTGCCCCCCACCGGATCGTTTTCGCCAATGAAAAGGGCGGGACGGGCAAATCGACCACTGCGGTGCATATCGCCATTGCGCTTGCCTATCAGGGCGCAAAGGTGGCCGCGATTGATCTCGATCCGCGTCAGCGCACGCTGCATCGCTATTTCGAAAACCGCAGCGAGACTGAGCGCCGCCGCGAAGTTACGCTGCCCGGCGGGCGCTGCGCGGTGTTTAAGGGCAGCACGGTGGCCGAGCTTGAGGCGCTGACGGCGGAAATGAGCGAGGGGATGGATTTCCTGATCTTCGATACGCCGGGCCGCGATGATGAATTTGCCCGCCACGTGGCGACCAGCGCCGATACGCTGGTGACCCCGTTGAATGACAGCTTTGTCGATTTTGACCTGATCGGCCAGGTCGATGCCGAGACGTTCAAGGTGCGCCGCCTGTCATTCTATGCCGAGCTGATCTGGGAAGCGCGCAAAAAGCGTGCGATGGCGACGATCACCGACAAGCGCCGCGAAATGGACTGGGTGGTGGTGCGCAACCGTACCCAGCATGTCGAGGCGCGCAATATGCGCCGTCTGGACGGCGCGCTGACCGAACTTTCCAAGCGGGTCGGCTTTCGGATCGCCAATGGATTGTCGGAACGGGTGATCTACCGCGAATTGTTCCCCTCTGGTCTGACCCTGCTCGACAAGGGCTATCTGGGAGAGCTGGGCACCAGCCATCTGGTGGCCCGGCAGGAATTGCGCTCGCTGCTGGCGGGGCTCAACCTGCCGGTGCCCGGGCCGCGCGCACCGGAACTGGCGCTGGCCGCCGCGCCGCCTGTATGAGCAAGCTGATCTGGCTGCTGGCCGCCGCCACCTTTGGCTGCAAGCTGATTACCGGGCGCTGGCCGTGGCAGTTAGCGGGGCTGGGGGAACTGTTCGGCCCGTCCGCTGGTTCCACGGCAGTACGCCGTGCGCGTGCTTTGCTGGGCGTTGCACGGCTTGCCAGCCACGCGGAAATCATCGAAGCGCATCGGTGGCTGATTATCCAGGTCCATCCTGATCGGGGCGGAACGTCAGATCAGGTGCATGAAGCCAATGCCGCGCGCGATCTGTTGCTCGCCCGGCTGCCGGCCAAGTAGATATGCTGGCCCACAAAGCCTGCCGGCCAACCAAATCGGAGAAGCAATGTCCTATCAGTTTCATCCCACGGTCCTGCGCGAATATGACATCCGCGGGATTATCGGCGAAACGCTGGGGCCAGATGATGCTCGTGCGATCGGGCGCGGCTTTGCCACGCTACTGCGCGCTGCGGGCGGGACCAGGGTTGCGGTGGGCTATGACGGCAGGCTCAGCTCGCCAATGCTGGAGGCGGCGCTGATCGAAGGGCTTAACGCCAGCGGCTGCGATGTGGTGCAGGTTGGCATGGGGCCCACGCCGATGCTCTATTATGCCGAAGCCTCAATGGAAGATGTGCAGGGCGGCATTCAGATAACCGGCAGCCACAATCCCGCCAATTACAATGGCTTCAAGATGGTATTTATGGGTCGGCCGTTTTTTGGCGAGGACATACAGGAGCTTGGCCGGCTGGCTGCCACTGGCGGCTGGACGGGGCGCGACGGCCTCGGCAGCGATGGCGTTAATCAGAGCCGCGAGATCATGGCGGCCTATATCGATCGGATGCTCGAAGGACTGGCCGGGATCAGCCACGATTGGCTGGCCGCTCTTCGGATCGGTTGGGATTCGGGCAATGGCGCGGCTGGCCCCGCGCTTGAGGCCTTGACTGCGAAAATGCCGGGGGAGCACCATCTTCTCTTCACCGAAGTCGACGGGAATTTTCCGAACCATCATCCTGATCCAACCGAGGAAAAGAACCTTGCTGATCTGAAAGCGCTGGTCGCGGCCAAGCAGCTCGATTTCGGAATCGCTTTTGATGGCGATGGCGATCGGATCGGGGCGATCGATGGCGAGGGCCGGGTGATCTGGGGGGACCAGCTGCTCATGATCTATGCCGAAGACCTCCTGCGCTTGCTGCCCGGAGCCACGATAATCGCGGATGTGAAGGCCAGCCGGGCTTTATTCGAGCGAGTCTCTGCATTGGGTGGACAGCCGCTTATGTGGAAAACCGGACACAGCCTGATTAAATCCAAAATGAAGGAAACTGGTGCTCCGCTGGCGGGCGAGATGAGTGGCCATGTGTTCTTTGGCCATGAATATTACGGGTTTGACGATGCGCTTTATGCCGCAATCCGCCTGATCGCGGCCTCGGCCCGGCTGGGTAAATCGGTGACCCGGCTGCGCGGCGAATTGCCCGCGCTGGTCAATACCCCCGAACTGCGGTTCCAGGTGGACGAGGCGCGCAAGTTTGCGGTGGTGGACGAGGTCAAGGCCCGGCTTTCGGCCACAGGCGCGGATGTCGATGCGACCGATGGGGTGCGGGTTTCGACCGCAGACGGCTGGTGGCTGCTGCGCGCTTCGAACACCCAGGATGTGCTGGTCGCCCGCGCCGAAAGCGAGGATCAGGCCGGGCTCGACCGGTTGATGGCGCAGATCGATGCCCAGCTGGCGGCCTCCGGGCTGGAGCGCGGGGCGCAAGCCGGGCATTGATTGTTACGGACGGTTAGCCTGTACTCGTGACTTCGGGTGCGGCGGGCTCCGCAGCAGGCGTGACCGCCGGATTGATGGGAGCTTCACGCCTGATGGCGGTCCCCTGCTGCTTCTTCGGGGCCTTGGTCCAGTCGATCACCTCATAGCCGAACTCGCCCATGCAATCGGTCATGACGCGCTTGTATTTGCGCTCCTTGCCCGAACGGATCATGCGGTTGACTCCCAAGCCTACGGCAAGACCGACAAACGGGACAGCTGCCGAAAGCACCGCGCCGGCGGTCGAGGTGGTCAGCCCGACTGTGCCAGAGGCCGCTACTGCCGCCGCCCCGCCAAGCAGGCCAAGCCCGGCCGCAGCACCTGATGCAGCTGCCGCCGCGAAATCCTTGCGGTGGCCAGTGCGGACCAATTGATTGCAGGTTGCAAAGGTAGCTGTTTCATCACGGACCTGAACGCTGGTCGACCCGGCTGGCCGTACCCCTGCGGAAAATTGGCGCGGCCTGGTAGAACAGGCTGAGCTGGCGAGTGCTGCGGCCAGGCAGGCCGCGGTCTTGAACCTGGGTTGCATGTCATTCCCCTGTGCGTGTTGATCTGACGCCCGGGATCCTGTCGGTCCAATCCTGTTACGGGCAGATGTATTGGCCTGCGCATGGCGCTGCTGCTGGATGCATTTAGTTGCATTTCCGGCCCGATCCGGTAGCCTTGCCAGCGCAATGGATCACGTTGCCACCTTTCCTGCCAAGCTCGATATGGCGCTCAAGGCATTGTCGCTCAGCCGGGTAGCGCTGGCCCATGATCTTGGCGTGGATAAATCGCTGGTCGGTCGCTGGCTGTCAGGCGCGGTCCATCCCACCGAACATAATCTGGCCCGGCTGGCCGGATTGATCGCGCAGCATCGGCCTGATTTCCGGCTGGCAGACTGGTATCAGCCGCTTACCCAGTTCGGCACCATCTTTGGTGTTGCGGTATCAGAACCCGTTCCTGCTGCAATCGCACTGCCATCTTTGCTGGGTCCGATTGAAGGCCGTGCTCGCGAAGAAACCGCGCGGCGCGGCGCAGTCTATGAAGGCTTCTGGCGCACAACCCGCCCATCGCTGCTCATGGCTGACCAAATTTTCCATGATTACGGGATGATCAGGCGCGGGGACAGCGGCTTGCTGGAAGTGAACATGCATGGTTCCGGCTTGTCGTTTGAAGGCTGGATGCTGCCCGCCGAAGGGAACCTCTTCGTTTTCCTGCGCGACCAAACCGGCCTCACGCCGATGTCGCTGGTGTTTCGCGGGGTGAACCTGCCCCGGGCGATGGTGCTGGATGGGCTGCTGATGCTGGCCGCGCTCGATGCGGGGCGAACGCTGGGGGCGATCCCGATCCTGCTGGAACGGGTTGGCGACCTGAGCGGGGACCGGGCGGCTGACGATGCCTTGTGCCTGATCCTGCACGAGCAGACGCCGGGTCCGCTCGATCCGGTTCCGCCCGATCTCGTCGCCGCCCGGCTCTATCGCGATTGTGGCCCTGCTGCGCTGGCCAGCGGAGGCAGTGCCTTCCTGTCAATCGGGGCGCAGGACAGCTTGAGTCACGGTGCGACGGTGAGCGGCCTGGTCGGTTAAAACACGACAGGCTGGTTATGCTGATGGCGGTCCAGCGCGCGCCCCTTGCCGCCGGGCCGCTTGCCGCGCAATAACCGCTCCGATGCCAGCCGCCCCCATTGTCCCGCCCGAGATCGAGGCCTGGTTTACCGTTCGGGGCTGGCGGCTGCGCTCGCACCAGCGCGAAATGCTGGCTGCAGCCGATGCCGGGCAGCACGCCTTGCTGGTAGCCGATACGGGTGCGGGCAAGACGCTGGCCGGGTTTCTGCCGACGCTGGTGGCTTTTGCCCCGTCGCGGCTGGCGGGCGCGCCGGTGCCAGAGGGCCTGCACACGCTGTATGTTTCACCGCTGAAAGCGCTGGCGCATGATGTGCAGCGCAATCTGATGGACCCGATCGAGGAGATCGGCTTGCCGATCCGGGTCGAGACGCGCAGCGGCGATACCCCGTCCGATCGCAAGGCGCGCCAGCGCGTGCGGCCCCCGCATGTGTTGCTGACCACGCCCGAATCGCTTTCGCTGCTGCTGAGCTATCCCGAAAGTGCGGCGCTGTTTGCCGGGCTCAAGCGGATCGTGATTGACGAGGTCCACGCCTTTGCCACCGGCAAGCGCGGCGATCTGCTGGCGCTGGCGCTTACCCGGCTGCAGGCGCTGGCGCCCGGGCTGCAGCGCGCGGCGCTTTCGGCTACGCTGGCCGATCCTGAAGCCTTCCGGGGCTGGCTTGCGGCATGGGGAGAAATCGATTCAGTTGCATTGGTGGAAGGGGAAGCAGGCGCGGCTCCCGAAGTCTCGATCCTGCTGCCCGAGGGTCAGCGGGTGCCGTGGGGTGGGCATGCCGCCGCCTGGGCGGTGCCGCAGCTTTACGCGGCGATCGCCGCCAACCAGACCACGCTGATCTTCACCAACACGCGGTTCCTTGCCGAATATATCTTCCAGCTGCTGTGGGATGTGAACGAGGACAGCTTGCCGATCGCAATCCATCATGGCTCGCTGTCCAAAGAGGCGCGGCGCAAGGTGGAAGGGGCGATGGCCCGGGGCGAACTACGTGCACTGGTCTGCACCTCCAGCCTCGATCTCGGGGTGGATTGGGGCGATGTCGATCTGGTGGTCCAGATGGGAGCGCCCAAAGGCTCGTCGCGGTTGCTCCAGCGGATCGGGCGGGCGGGGCACCGGCTGGATCTGGCGAGCCGGGCGCTGCTGGTGCCGGGCAACCGGTTTGAATTCCTCGAAGCGATGGCCGCGCTCGATGCGGTGAACCAGGGCCAGCGCGATGGGGATAGCTTCCGCCCCGGCGGGCTGGATGTGCTGGCCCAGCATGTGATGGCCTGTGCCTGCGCTGGTCCATTCGATGCAGCCGCGCTACTGACCCAGGTTCGTTCGTCGCTGGCCTATGCCTGGGTGGATGAACCCATCTGGGACCGCGTGCTGAGCTTCGTGGCGACCGGCGGCTATGCGCTCAAAGCCTATGACCGGTTCCAGCGGATCGTGCGGGCGAAGGACGGGCCGAAGGATGGCACGTGGCGGCTGACCCATCCCGGGCAGGCGGCACGGCACCGGCTGAACGCGGGGATCATCCTGGATGCCGAGATGCTCGAGGTGCGGTTCAGGAATGGGCGCTCGCTGGGCCGGGTCGAGGAAGCCTTTGGGGCCAGCCTGAGCGCAGGCGATACCTTCCGCTTTGCCGGGCTCGATCTGGAAGTGGAATCGATCCGGGTGTCGGAACTGGTGGTCCGCGCGGCCAAGCGAACCGGCGCGATCCCCAGCTATATGGGCGCGCGGATGCCGCTGACCACCCATCTGGCCGAGCGGGTGCGGGCAATGCTGGCAGACCGCGCCGGCTGGGCGCGCTTTCCCGATGATGTGCGCGAATGGCTGGAAGTGCAGGACTGGCGATCACAGCTGCCGGGCCCGGGCAAGCTGCTGGTCGAAAGCTTTCCCCATGCGGGCAAGCACTACACCGTTTTTTATACTTTTGAGGGCTGGAACGCGAACCAGTCGCTGGGGATGCTGGTGACCCGGCGGATGGAACAGCGCGGGCTTTCACC
>JAYVKX010000293.1:0-3781 GCA_043768005.1 Novosphingobium sp.
CTATATCGATCAGCTTTCGGTCCAGTTGCAAAGCTCTGACCCCAAGGTGCTGTTCTACCCGGCCGAGCTTGCCGAGATGGCGGGAGCCGCTGCCGCGCGTCAGGGCTGCGAGGGGATCATTTGGGAGGATTTCGCGCAAAACCCCGCTGCCGAATGCGCCCTGCCCGAGAGCAAGCCCGATGACATCTGCTATCTGCAATATTCCAGCGGCTCGACCCGGTTTCCCCACGGCGTTGCGGTGACCCATGCCTCGCTGCTCAATAATCTGGGCGGCCACGCACATGGGATGAAGTTTCAGCAATCCGATCGCTGCATCAGCTGGCTGCCGTGGTATCATGACATGGGGTTGGTTGGCTGCTTCCTGTCGATGATCTCCAACCAGGTTTCAGCCGATTTCCTCAAAACCGAGGATTTCGCCCGGCGTCCGCTGGCCTGGCTTGATCTGATCAGCCGCAATTCCGGCTCGTCATGCAGCTATTCGCCCACTTTTGGCTATGATATCTGCGCGCGGCGCATTTCCAGCCAGACCAATGTTGCCGAACGGTTTGATCTGTCGCGCTGGCGGATTGCGGGCAATGGGGCCGATATGATCCGCCCCGATGTGATGCAGGGCTTCGTCAATGCCTTTGCTGATGCCGGGTTCAAGGCCAGCGCCTTTTTGCCCAGCTACGGCCTGGCCGAAGCGACGCTGGCCGTCACCATCATGCCGCCAGGCGAAGGCATCAGGGTTGAACTGGTTGAGGAAGAGCGGCTGTCAGGATGCCCCCGCGATCTGTCGCGCCCGGCGCGCTACCGGGCGATCGTCAACTGCGGCAAGGCGGTGCGCGACATGGCCATCGAGATTCGCGGCGAACATGGCAGCGCGCTGTCCGATCATCATATCGGCAAGGTGTGGTGCAGCGGCCCCAGCGTGATGCACAGCTATTTCCGCGATCCTGCCGCAACCGCAGAATGCCTGATCGATGGCTGGCTTGATACCGGTGACATGGGCTATCTGGTCGATGGTTATCTGTTCATCGTCGGCCGGGCCAAGGACATGATCATCATCAACGGCAAAAACCACTGGCCGCAGGATATCGAATGGGCGGTGGAACAGCTGCCCGGCTTCCACCAGGGTGATATTGCGGCCTTCTCGGTCGAAACCGAAAGCGGTGAGGAAGTGCCCGCCGTGCTGGTCCATTGCCGGGTGTCCGATCCAGTGGAACGCCGCAAGCTCCACGATCAGATCCGCGACAAGGTTCGCTCGATCACCGGTATGAATTGCGTGATAGAATTGGTTCCGCCGCGCACCCTGCCGCGCACCAGCAGCGGCAAGCTGTCCCGCGCCAAGGCCAAGAAGCTGTATCTTTCGGGCGAGATCGAACCGTTCCAGCTGGCTGCCTGAGCTGATCCAGCCGCGCTGCATTGTCCCCCAGCGGGATTCACCTCGTGGTTGTTATTCACTCGCAGCTGATTATTCTCAGCAGCAGGGTCGCACCTGATCAGAGTAAGGGGGAATGCGCCATGGGCCAGCGAGAGCCGGACGATCACGAGAGCTATGGCGTGCTTGTCGGCTGGACCCATTCCGAGTTTACCGGACGGATCGACCTGCGGCTTCAAGCCGTGCAATCGACCCGTGCAGGATCACACGGCGAGCCGGATTCGCACCACTTCATGATGACCCCCAACCAGGCCGCGCTGCTCGCCAATTATCTGTTCGAGATCACCCACCGCAGCCCCCCGCGCCGCCGCAGCTGGCTGACGCGGTGGTTTGGCGGTTGAGCGGAACGCTGCCCATCCCTGTCTTATCCCGCTAATACAGCTTGCACTGCAGCGCGAAGCATCCCATCTTGCGTGATATATTTGCAAGATCTGGAACAGAACCCATGGCCTCCACTCCGACCGAAACCGCCACGACGACCATCACCCTGACCCCGCCCGATCCGGTGCCGGTGATCGCGCCCGAACAGGCGATCGGGCTGGTTCCCGTTTCGGCGGGCGACAAATCCAAGCTGGAAGGCAAGGTTGATGCGTTCATCGCCGATCTGGTCGCGCAGGATGCCAACTCGCCCGAGTTCGGCCAGCGGGTCGATCAGCTAACCAATATGGGCCGCAAGGAAATTGCCACCGCTTCGGGCATGTCCAACCGGTTCCTCGATCGGCCGATCCGCGCGATGGACAAGGATTCGGGCGTCGGGGCTGATCTGGCGCAGTTGCGCCGCACTGTGGAAGAGCTGGATCCGGGCAAGAAGGGCAAGCTTTCCAGTGGCCGCAAGCTGCTTGGCATCATTCCGATGGGCAACAGCCTGAAGAAGTATTTCGATAGCTATACCTCGTCGCAAGGGCACATCCAGGCGATCCTCGCCCGGCTGGGTTCGGGCAAGGATGAGCTGCTGATGGATAATGCCGCGATCGATGTGGAGCGCGGCAAGCTGTGGGAAGCCATGGGCAATCTTGAACAGATGATCCACATTTCGCGGACCCTCGATACCAAGCTTGAGGACAAGGCTGCGGACCTCGATCATACAGAGCCTGCCAAGGCCAAGGCTTTACGCGAATCCGCGCTGTTCTATGTCCGCCAGCGCACGCAGGATCTGCTCACGCAAATGGCGGTGACGGTGCAGGGCTATCTCGCGCTTGATCTGGTCAAGAAGAACAATGTCGAACTGGTCAAAGGCGTGGACCGGGCCAGCACCACTACCGTTGGCGCGCTGCGCACCGCCGTAACCGTGGCGCAGGCGATGACCAACCAGCGGCTGGTGCTGCAACAGATCACCGCGTTGAATGAAACCACCGCAAATATCATCGATTCCACCGGAACCTTGCTGCGCGAGCAGACCAGCAAGATCCACGAACAGGCCGCTGCCAGCACGATCCCGCTGGAAACGCTGCAGCGCGCCTTCCAGAACATCTATGACACGATGGACAACATCGACACCTTCAAGGTGAAAGCGCTGGAATCGATGAAGCAGACCGTCACCACGCTGACCAGCGAAGTGGAAAAATCCAAGGGCTATATCGCCCGTGCCGAGGGCGCGGCGCAGGGCAAGCTGGCCTCAGGCGCGCCCAGCCTGCTCAGCCTGGAGGGCTAATGGCCAACACTCCTGCCCAGATGAGCGACCGGACGCTGGCCGAGGCGCGCAATTCGCTAAGCAACCAGCGCGCCGGTGGCCGCCGCAATTCGATCGGGCGGCGCTCTGCCGCGCTCAAGCGTGAACATGCGTTCCGCAAGCTGACCCGCGTCGCGCTGGTGATCGGCGGGATCTTGTTTGGCGCGATGGTGGCGGGTCTGGTGATCGACGGGATCGGCTGGACCGGGATCATCGTCACCATGCTGGCGATCTTTGCCGCCGTGTCGATCTTCGGCCGCTATCCCCGGATGGAAGTGCCGACCCGCGCCGCATTGGTCGGCGGCGATGTAAAATCACTGGTCGGGCGGACTGAGCTGTGGCTGGAAAGCCAGCGCGCGGGCCTGCCTGCGCCTGCCGTCCAGCTGGTCGATCAGATCGGGTTGCAGCTGGATGCACTGGGACTGCAACTTGATGGACTGACCGAGAACGCCCCGGCGGCGGTGGAAGTGCGCAAGCTGGTGGGCGAACACCTGCCCGAACTGGTTTCCACCTATACCAGCATCCCCCGCCATCTGCGCGGCGAGGTCAGCGGTGGGCGTACGCCGGATCAGCAGCTGAACGAAAGTCTGGGCAAGATCAGCACCGAAATCGACAGCGTCACCCGCCAGCTGGCTAGCGGCGCAATCGATAATCTGGCGATCAAGACCCGCTATCTTGATTACAAATACGGC
>JAYVKX010000294.1:0-7073 GCA_043768005.1 Novosphingobium sp.
ATCAGCAGGTTGGAGGCAGCATTGCCGGTGATGAGATTGGCCAGCTCATTGCCCACGCCATAAAAACCGGCCGACAGCGTCAGATTTTCGACATTGGCAGTAAGAAAATAGCTGACCGACGCGGTAACCCAATCGGTACCTTCGCCCGGATTTTCATAGATCAGGACTGATTGGCTATCGACGCTGTAGCTGTCATTGCCCGCCCCGCCAAACACTCCGCCGGTCTGAACCCCGCCGCGGCCATCGAAATTATCGTCGCCGAGACCCATCCGGATGGTGCCGGAGATCGTTCCGGCATTGACGATCGTATCATTGCCCTTCCCCAGCAGGATTTCGCCGATGATCTGTCCGCCAGCAAGATTATTGAGCGCAACTATCGTCCCATAGTCACCCGGCTCCACCCAGACAGCCGTAGTTCCCGAAATCAATCCACCATTGTTGATCGTGGTTTGCATGAACGAATAGCCGGTCACCTGGATTGCCCGGACGGCATCCGCTGCCACTGGATTGGTCGCGGCGGCCTGGACTTGCCCGGTGTTGCTGAAAATTATCCCGCCATTGAGATGCAGTGCCGTTGCAGTGGTCTTGCCAACCGCTTCAATCCAGCCGCTGTTATAGGCGGTTGCGCTCTGACCAGTCCCAACAACCACAGCGCCGGTCGCCTGTCCGCCGCTGGAAGTGGCGCGGATAAGCCCCGAATTGATCAAGACCGGATCAGACAATCCGAACGATGATCGGGCCGATACGGCATAGGCATTGCCAAGTTCAGCCTGAGCAACAACGCTGCCTGAATTGCGCAAAGCCCCCCAGCTCATCGCATCATAGCCATAAGCATAGGCGCCCATCGTCGCAGTTGCGCTGACCGTTCCGTAGTTAACCAGCACCGCCAGATTTTGGACAAACAAAGCGCGCGCCAGATTGTCGCTGCCAGTCGCAGAAATAGTGCCGTAATTGATGATCACCGCGTCAGTCAAATAGCTGTATATCGGGGATGTTCCGTTAGAATTTGTCCAGATTTCTTCTGCATCGATCCGCAGATCCTCGGTCATCGTCCAGCTTGTGTTGGTCCTGATGTTTGACGACAGCGCAAGGCCGGAACTAGCATCGAGCAGCGGTGCAGATGTACCACTTGCAACCGCAGAAAGCCCGATCAAGCCGCTGGGCGGACTTGCCTGAACGGTAACCGGCAGTCCCGCCTGCACCAGCACGGTACGGCCATTGGCCCCATAGCTGTGATAGCTGGCCCCGCCGATCGAGGTGAAGCCCTGATCGGTCCATGAACCGGCCAGCACCAAAGCCTCGCCCGCGCTGCCGTTGATCTGCAACTGATTGAGATTAGATGAAAGATCGGCTGACCGCAGCACCGCCGTGCTCGCTCCGCGCAGCTGCACCGCCTCAAACCCGGTAACTCGGCTACTGTTCATGATCCCGCCAAGATCGAGCAAGGTGGTTCCGCCGGGCAAAACCAGCGTATCAATGCCTTCACCGCCATCGGCCAAGGCGAATGACAAATCGCCCAGCTCAACCCGGTCCCGGCCTTGTCCGGCAACAACCCGGTCCCCGCCCTGGGTTACAATCAGATCATCGCCATATTCGCCGTATAGCGCGTCATTGCCTGCCCCGCCTTCGATCCGATCATTACCCAGCCCGCCCAGCAGCAAATCATTGCCGCCGTTGCCATAAAGCTCATCCGCGCTGCGCCCGCCGGTGACGCGATCATCCCCGGCGCTGCCATCAAACCGGTCATTGCCAGAGCCCAGATCGCCTGTGCCGATCCAGCTGCCCAGGCTCGCATCGAACCAGTCATCGCCATTGCCCATGGAAACCTTGCCGCGCAGCGTCCCCGCATTGGTCAGGTGATCATTGCCCAGAGTGAACTCGATATCTCCCTCGATCGTCCCTGTAGTGTTGTTGGTAACCACCGTGTCAGCAGGGCTTTCCGGCCAGGTGCTTGATCCGTCCCGGATCGCCACATCGGCACGTATCAGCCCGTTATTGACAATCCGCATCGGTTCGACCGCCAGATGCGCCGCCAGAATGCCGACCGAGCGGTTGTGCACATCGAGCGAGGCCGCTTCGATCCGGCCGTCGTTGATGATCTGTGCCCCGGTGGCCCAGGGCAGCCCGCCGCGTCCGAATATGATTGCGGTCACGTTAAGGCCTTCGGCCAGAATCGATCCCGTGGCGGTATTGTGCAGGCTGCCGCCGTTATAGGCCGCAACCCCGACTGCAAAGGACACCCCCGCTGAACCATCGGCGAGCGATTGCGCTGCGATCAGCCCGGAGTTGGTGATGCTGACCGACTGCCCGCCATAATGGGTGACGGCATGCGCCTGCCCGGCGCGCGATACGGCGATGATCGTGCCTGAGTTATTGAAATACCTGCCGCTTCCCGAAACGCTGAAGCCATAGGCATTGCCATTATCGGCTTCTGCCCCAACGGTGCCGGTAATGCTGACATTGTCCATGTTGAATCCGGCAAACGCCGCCGAAACATTGGCAGTCGAATAATTCCAGATCGTTCCGCGAATGATGACCTCATCAATCCCGTAATTATTTGACCAGTACAGCCGGATAAAACTGCCATGGCCATAATAGACCTGCCCGGTATCAACCAGAACCGACGAGCTGACCGAAATCTCGCCCATAACATTGGGGGCAATCGCAGGCCGGTTGATGATCGGAATAATGCTGGGCAAGGTCAGTCCTTTGGCGAAGGTCTAGACAAACACATCGCTGTGCAGCGGCATCCCGTCCATCCAGCTGTCGCTGCCGTATAGCGATGTTTCTGGCATTAGGGCAGTATTCCCGAACCCGCCGTTCTTGACCGGCTCGGCGGCTGCACCAAGGATGAAGTCGGCCGCAGTCAGCTGGCTCATGGTGATATTGTGCAGCACGATGAAATCGCCGTTACCCAGCTGGATGGCCCCGGTGGTGCCATCCTGGCTAAAGCCCGATTGGACTTGCGCAAAGCTAAGCCCAAGGGCGCTAAGATCAATCAGGTCTGCTCCGCGGGTAAAATCACCGATCACATCGCCGCCTGTGCCCGCCGCGAACACAAATGTATCGTTGCCCGCCTCGCCAAACAGCACATCATTGCCGCCCATACCGTTCAAAATATCGTTGCCCGCGCCGCCCAGCAACCAGTTGGCGCTGGACGATCCGGTAAGCTGATTGGCAAGCTCGTTACCAACGCCAAACGCCGTTGTACCCGAAAGGATGAGGTTTTCGACATTGGCGTAAAGATACACCCCGGCGTTTGGCACGGTCACAAAGGCGATCACCGTATCGATCCCGCCATCCACCGCCTCAAAGGTCAGATCCGCGCCAGTATCGACCCAGTAGATATCATCACCAGCCCCGCCATCGAGCAGATCGTAGTCAGGATTGGCTTGGCCAGAGACCCCATTGAGCACATCATTGCCCGCGCCGCCGACCAGAATGTCGGTGTCAAAGCTCTCCCCGCCCGCAAGATAATCCTCCCCGCCTTCGCCGTACAGTGCATCAGCATCATTGCCGCCGCGCAGATCATCATCACCAGCGCCGCCGATCAGAACATCGATGCCATCATCGCCGCTCAGAAAATCGGCTCCATCCTGTCCATAGAGGATGTCCTGTCCGCCATTCCCATAAAGGCTATCGCTGCCATCGCCGCCGATCAGCAAATTGGCCCCGTCATTGCCGTCGATCAGATTATCCTGTGCGTTGCCCACGCCAAACAGATTGCCCGCGCCCATAGCCAATCGCAGGTTTTCAATATTGGCATAAAGATAGTAGTCGGTCGTCGAGATAACGCTGTCATAGCCGCCGTCGATAGCTTCGAAAATCAGATCGGCCTGCTGGTCCACCCAATAATTGTCCTGGCCCGCCCCGCCATAAAGGCGATCCGCACCAGCACCGCCGAACAGGAAATCATTCCCCGCGCCGCCTTCGATCACATCATCGCCGGCTTCACCTGCCAGCACATCATCACCACTGCCGCCGCTGATCGCATCATTGCCTGCGCCGGCATAATAGTGATCGTTCAGCGATGTGCCGCTGAACCCATCAGCATTAACCGTGCCATAGCTGCTGACCTCATAGGGGTTAAGCCCGATGTCCATGGCGGCCAGCGCGCTTGCCGAAACGCCGGATAGGCGCAGGAAAGTGACAAACCCGTCCGCGCCGCCATTCCGGTCAAGCTGGAGCAGCGTATCGGTGCCGTCCTGCATGATCCGCAGTACGCCCATCTGATAGGGATTGAACGGGGAGTAGACCGTTGGATCAGTTCGGGTTGCGATAATTTGGCGGATATCCAGCCGATCGCCCAATGGACCGGTCTGGAAATCGGCAACCACGATCGGAGCCAATACATCATGCGTGGCCAAATAACTCTGGACGATGGTTAGATTGTCTTGCCCTTCGCCAAGCGTGATCGAAACCGTGCCGCCAAGCAATTCGGCATAGACGTTATCGTTGCCCGTTCCGGCATCGATCGTGGTCGCAGCGGCAATTCCGATCTGGACATAATCGTCACCAGCGCCGCCGATGGCAGTCAGCGAATCCGATGCAATGCCGAAGTTGAAATAGGTGATGAAATCATTCCCCGCCCCGCCATCGAACAACAGGGTTGCGGGAACAGAATTGAAGAAACTGGCTTCCAAAAAATCGGATCCATCATCACCGAACAATGAATCACTGCTCTTGTCATAGCTGTAAAGGTAATCATCGCCCGCTCCGCCATGCACAATATCATTACCGCTGCCGCCATTGATCCGGTCGTTGCCCAGCCCGCCATCGATGACATCATTGCCCGCGCCGCCCAGCAACAAATCATTCCCGGCAAGCCCGCCTATGGTATCATCGCCACCCTGACCGATCAGCTGATCGGCCCCGACCGTTCCATCCAGTATACGCGGCAGTGCTGCAGAACCATTGCTGGGGTATCCCAGATTGTCCTGTGTCAGGCTGCTCGCCAGAACATTGCGCAAGGTCAGGATCGTCCTGAACGTTACCGTGTTGAACAGCGGACCATCTGCATCATATTGCAGCAACGTATCCGCACCGCTCTGTATCACCCGCAGCACCCCGGCAGCCCCGAACGGATTGCCGGTTGTCAGATCATTGGCGTGGCCATTGATCAACGTCGTCAGGTAAATCCGGTCACCGCCAACTCCCGCCTGAAAATCGGTAACTTCAATCGTGCCATTGCCCTGCACATTGCCTGATTGCTGCAATTCAAGGCTATCCGCCCCTATGCCCAGCGTGATCGCAGCATTGTTAGTAGCAAGGTCCATCTGGACATAGTCAGCCCCGTCACCAGTATTGATCGTCGCAGCTTGAACCTGGGTAAAGGAGACAAAATCATTGCCGGTGCCGGTGGCGATGTTGAGGATATCACCGGTGATCGTGATACCTAAAAAGTTCGGGCCCAGCGTTTTATAAGCGTAATACTGGATCCGGTCTTCGCCATCACCGCCATCGAAAGTCAGCACAGCCGCTGCAATATCAGTGCGCGAGATCTGCAACTGGTCATTGCCAAGGCCGCCGATCAGAGAGTCACTACCACCGCTGGAATCAATCAGAACATCATTGCCATCGCCGCCGTTCAACGTGTCACTGCCAAGGCCGCCATCGAGAAAATCATCGCCGACGCCGCCGTTCAACGTGTCATTTCCAGCGCGGCCATAGATAGAATCGTTGCCCGCCGTGCCGGTCAGCGTGTCGGCCCCATCGGTTCCAAAAATCTCGGCCATAAGCAGCGTCCTCCCCTGCGCGGAAGCCTTGCGACAAATGCGCAAGCAGCGAAGAGCGGACTATACGATTGCAAAATCAGAAAATAAAAGTTTTTACAGGGCTAGTGCTCAAATCGGGACAATTCCGCCTCGTCGTTCCGCCTTAGACAAACACATCGCTGTGGAGCGGCATCAAATCTGACCAGCCATCGCTGCCATAGAATGCCGCGTCTTGCATGTGGTTTACTGGCTCCATCCCCGAGGCGCTATTCTTGGGCGCTGAGGCAGATGCAGGGGCCAGGATGAAGTCGGCGGCAGTCAGCAGGCTCATGGTGACGCCGTTCAGCACAATGAAATCGCCGTTGCCCAGCTGGACCGCTCCATTGGCACCGTCCTGACTGAAGCCCGCCTTCGCCTGATCAAACGTCAGGCCAGATGCGGTGATATCGATCCGGTCTGCCCCGCGCGAAAAATCGCCGATCACATCGCCGCCACTGCCGGTCTGGAACACGAAAATGTCGTTGCCCGCCTCGCCGAACAGCACATCATTGCCTTCCATGCCGTCGAGCACATCATTGCCCGCCCCGCCGAGCAAATAATTGCCGATCGCATTGCCGACCAACAGATTGTCCAGCGCATTGCCAACGCCAAACGGCGTGGTTCCCTGCAGCCACAGATCCTCAATGTTGTCATAGAGGTAATATCCAGCCCCGACTATATCGGCATAGACCGTATCATGGCCTTCGCCGGGCTGTTCGAACACCAGATCGGCCGGCGTATCGACATTGAAGGTGTCGTCACCCTGATTGCCGTACATCAGATCATAATCACCCAGCCCTGAGCCACCATTGAAATTGTCATTACCGCTGCCGCCAACCATGATGTCGGTGTCAAAAGTGGCACCCCCGTCAAGAAGATCGTTGCCATCTTGCCCGTATATCTCATCGGCGTTGTCGCCGCCGAGCAGAACATCATCGCCATTCCCACCGACGAGATAATCGATGCCCGCTTCGCCAAGCAAAGTGTCGTTTCCATCCTCGCCAAACAGTGAATCGCGCGCATTTCCGCCAAACAGATGGTCATTGCCGCCACCGCCGATCAGTAGATCCTCGCCATCATTGCCGGTGATCATATTATCGAGCGCATTGCCCACGCCATAGACGCCAACCGGCGAAAGCAGCGTCAGGTTCTCGACATTGGCATAAAGGTAAAAGCCGTGGCCGCCGTGGAGGATCGTATCGATCCCGCCATTGGGAGCTTCGAACACCACATCCTGCTCATTATTGGCAAGATAAGTGTCGTTACCGGCCCCGCCGTAAAACTGGTCCACACCGCCGCCGCCATCAAGCCGGTTGTCAG
>JAYVKX010000295.1:0-3897 GCA_043768005.1 Novosphingobium sp.
GATCCAGTGGCTGACCTATATTGTGCCTGCGCGCTATCTGATCCCCTCGCTGCAAAGCGTGTTTCTGGTCGGTGATGTCTGGGCGCTGTTCCTGCCCAATATCGCGATCCTGTTCGGGTTTGGCGGGTTCTTTTATCTGCGCGTTACCCGTGCGATCCGCCGGACGATTGCCTGATGGCGATGGGGCTGATTAGCGGGCGGCTGACCCGGATGGCGGCGATGGCGCTGAAGGAGCTGAAGGTCGTCCTGCTCGACAAGCGGGTGCTGACGACGCTGATCGTCTCGCCCATCGTCCAGCTCATCCTGTTTGGCTTTGCCACCACGCTAGAGGTCAAGAATATCGATATCGGGGTGGTCAATCGCGATGTCGGCGTAGTTTCAGAACAGTTCCTGGCTGGGCTCGGGGGCAGCCGGAACGTGCGCCGTCTGACCTTTTATCCCAGCGAAGCGGCACTGCGCACGGCCATCGAGCAGCGCCAGGTGATCGCCGGGGTGATCCTGCCGCCCGATCTTTCTAATGTGGTCGCGCGCGACGAAATTGGCGAATTCGGGGTGCTGCTGGATGGCCGCCGGATCAATGCGGCGCAGATAGTCGCGGGCTATATCGGTGAAATCGCCACCGATACCGGCAAGCTGTTACGGCCAAAAAAGGCCCATCCCGAGCCAGAAGTGGTGCCGCGCCATTGGTATAATCCCAACCTTGATTACCGCTGGTTCACCCTGCCAGGGATGATCACGCTGATCACAACGGTGATTGTGCTATCGGTTTCGGTGCAGGCTGTGGCGCGCGAGCGGGAGTTTGGCACCTATGACCAGCTGATGGCGTTGCCGCTGCGCCATTGGGAAATTCTGGTCGGCAAAACCGCTCCGGCGTTCTGCGTCGGCTTATTCAATGCCAGCCTTTATGTGCTGGTGATCCCGCTGGTGTCCGATGTCCCGCTGATCGGCTCGATCCCGCTGATGCTGCTGGCGATTGCCAGCTTTTCGTTGGCGATTACCGGAATCGGCCTAGCGATTTCCACCGTCTCGCAGAATCAGCAGCAGGCGTTTCTGGGGGGATTCCTAGTAATTGTACCGATGATGCTGCTGTCTGGCTATGCCAGCCCGGTCGATGGCATGCCGGATTGGCTGCAAGTGGTTTCTGCGGCTGATCCGCTTAGCCATATGTTGGTGGTCAGCCAGGGAATTTTCCTCAAGGATCTGCCGACTGCGCTGGTTCTGCGACATGTCTGGCCCATGTTACTTGTGGCGTTCACGACTCTGTCAATAGCGACATACCTGCTGCGTACTCGCAGCGAGTGACCGGATTTGAGACTCGTCTCGTCGCAGAATATGAAAAAACCCTTTGCCAAGTGACTCTTGGCTAGCCTAGATTCCATGAACATCGTGAGGGATGTCAAACAAGACACGCGATTTTGGGCCGTGAGTGGGGTATATATGGATCGGCTTTTGAACGATCTTGGATCACATGAAAGTGCTGACGGCTTTGCCGATCGCACCGCTTTTAATCTCGATCCGGGGCATGATGAATATCGTGAGCGTTCGTCGGCTCGGCTGGCGATTCCAGCTGAATTGTTCAACCTTGCTGAACTGGATGTTCTTTACGATCAGGACGCTGAGGCGATCTGGACTTTCATGCACCCTACCGGGCGGCCAAGTTTCACCCCGTCTATGCTGGGTGATTTTGGCGAATGGCAACGGCTGATTGCGGCGCATTTCGGACCCGAGCGTGCGCCGCTCAAATATCTCGTCCTGGGCAGCCGCGCACCGGGTGTATTCGGCTTTGGCGGCGATCTGGCACTGTTCGAACAGCTGATCCGCGGTGGCAATCGCGATGGTCTGGCCGCCTATGGTTACCGCTGCGTCGAAATCCTCCACCGCAATATCGAGGCGCTTGGCCTGCCGATGATTACCATCGGGCTGGTGCAGGGGCAGGCACTGGGCGGCGGGTTTGAGGCGCTGCTCTCGTTCGATTTCATCATTGCCGAGCGCGGGGCTACCTTCGGCCTGCCCGAGGTGATGTTCGGCCTGTTTCCCGGCATGGGGGCCCATGCGATCCTGACCCGCAAACTGGGGGCCGCGATGGCTGAACGGATCATCCTGTCAAATCAGACCTACACGGCCGAGCAAATGTATGATCTGGGGATCGTCCACCAGCTGGCAGAGCCCGGTCAGGGTGAGGCGGCGGTTCGCGATTTCATGGCGAAATCAAGCCGCCGTCACGCTGGCCTTGTCGGTGCTCGCCGCGCCTCACGGGTTGCCGCCCCGATCACCTTGGCTGATCTGCGCGCAATTGTTGACCATTGGGCAGACGCCGCGCTGCAGCTGCGCGATCAGGATCTGCGGCTGATGCACCGGCTGGCCAGCGCGCAGGAACGTCTGCCCAAGGCCGCTGCTGTCGCTTAGCGCGCGTCGACCATGATCACTTCGGCATCGTCCAGCGCTTCAACGGTGATGGTCGCCTCGCCGAAAATTGCCACGCCATCGCGTGGCTGCGCTGCTTGTCCGTTGATACGGATCCGCCCGAGAGGGGCCACCAGATAGAGATGGCGTGCGGGATCGGCCTGATACGTCATTGATTGGCCAGCCGCGATCGTTGCGGCCAGCACCCGCGCATCGGCTCGGATCGGCAGGGCGGCATCGGTATTGGCATTGCCGCTGGCCAGAATTTCCCAGTTACCCGCCCGTTCGCCCCGCGGAAATTCACGACTGCCCCAACTGGGCGGCGCCCCGGCGCGATCGGGCATGATCCAGATCTGGAACAGCGTCGCCGCCGCGTCCTCAAGGTTCTGTTCGGCATGGACGATCCCGGTGCCCGCGCTCATCACCTGCACATCACCGGCGGCGGTGCGGCCCGTGTTGCCCAGACTGTCCTGATGGGTGATAGCGCCGGCCCGCACGAAGGTGATGATTTCCATGTTATCATGCGGATGCGGGGGAAATCCGCTTTTGGCGGCAATCGTATCATCATTCCACACCCGAATCGCGCCCCAGCCCATGCGGGCAGGTTCGTGATAATTGGCGAAGCTGAAATGATGCGTAGCATTCAGCCAGCCGTGATCGGCGTGGCCAAGGCCAGCAAAAGGACGAATATCGATCATTTGAATATCCACTTCGGCGGGGTGTTTTCGCCGGTAAGCAATGGAAATTGGTTATCCCAGCACCAAATTCAAGTGTCAGGATGCCGCCCTGCGCGCTGCGGCAACGCAAGGGCCAGTGCGATAATTGCCGCCAGCAGAACCAGCGAAGCGGCTGGCCTGCTGAAATCAAGCCCGCCCTTGGCCAGCGGCTTATCGAGGAAATCGCCGACGGTAGCGCCCAGTGGACGGGTCAGGATAAATGCCGCCCAGAACAGCCAGACGCGGCTGATCGTGGTGAATTTGAACAATGCCACCAAGGCCAGTAAGGCAGAGCCGAACAGCAGTGCCCCGCCCAAATAGCCGAACCCGCCATCATCCGCTGCCCAATCGCCCAAGGCAGTGCCAAGCGTCTGCGAAAAGGTGATGGTCGCCCAGTAAAACGTCTCAGCGCGGGCCGAAGCAATCCGTTCGACCGCGACGGTGCCCAGCGTCCGGTACCAGACCAGCAAACTTGTCAGCACCAGCACCAGCAGCAGCAGGGAACCGCCCGGATATCCGATCCCCAGCGAACGGGTCGCAAAATCGGCAATCGTGGTTCCCGCCGTGGTCGAGGCAATGATCGTCGCCCAATACAGCGCCGGATGAAAGCCCCGTGCCTTGATTTGCGTCGCAACCAGCAAGGCCAGCGGCACAATGAAGATCGCAGTGCTGATCAGATAACCCAGATCATAGGTCATCGACAGCGTATCGCCCGCAGTCTCACCCAGCGTAGTTGCCAGGATCTTGATCGCCCAGAACCCCAGCGTGACCGCCGGAA
>JAYVKX010000296.1:0-2065 GCA_043768005.1 Novosphingobium sp.
CTTGCCGACCACCAGCACATAGCTGCCCTTGGCGTCAGAGAGGATCGCCGATTCGGGCAGCAGCGGGGCCACCACCGTGCCGGACTTGATTACCGCCGAGGCAAAGCCGCCGGGACGCAGCCCGGGCGCATAGGCCAGCGCGACGCGCGCCGTACCTTGGCGCGATTGCGGATCGATCACCGGGGCGATCTGCCAGACCTGACCGATAAAGCTGCGCGGGCTGCCGATCGGAGTGACCTCGACCGATACGCCCGGCGCGATTGCCGCCAGATCGGTCTCGCCCAACTTGGCGAGCAGCTCCATTTCGCCGCCCTTGGCGATCCGGAACAACACGCCGCTGCCAGCACCGACGGTCTGGCCGGGCTCGACATTGCGTTCGAGCACCAGACCGGCCGCTGGCGCGACGATATTGAGCCGCGCCGCCTGCGCCTGCAACTGCCCGAGAGTCGCCCGCGCCACGCGGATGCGGGCGTTGGCAGCATCGCGGGTTGCGGTCAGGCGATCCACGTCGGCGCGCGAGATGAAGCCGCGATCGACCAGCTTGAGCGCCCGATCGAGGTTGGCCTGGGCCAGTCGTGCATCGGCTTCCGAAACCTGGATCTGCGCGGCCTGTCCGGCCTGCTGCTGGGTTTGCACCGAGCGATCGACCACCGCCAATACCTGACCCTGCCCGACCCATTGCCCGGGTTCGACCAGCACCGAGACGACCTGTCCGCCTTCGCCCGTCGAGCCAACGGGCATTGCCCGGCGGGCCGCCAGCGTGCCTGTGACGTTGATAGTTCCTTCGATAGTCGTCCGCCCGGGGGCGATCACCGAGACGACCGCCGCCTGTGCCGCTTTGTCCGCCCCAAGCTCTGGCTCGCCGCCGCTCTTCATCAGAAACCACACCGCCACCAGCAGCGCGGCGACCACCAGTCCGATGATAATCAGGCGGCGGCGCGAGCGCCGATCCTCGGCCTCAACCTCGGTCAGCTGGTCAAACGCTTCATGCGCATCAATCGTGGTTTCGTAATTCATTGCGTCCACCGCTCTCGTCTCGGCCCAATCACATCAAGTCGGGACTGTATTAATATACTAAGGCACCCTCGGCAAGCCACTTGCGATCCGAGCCATTGCGGCACCGAAATCCGGGGTTAAATCATCGGCGAGGGCATAGAGAAGCTAGCGCAGGGTGGCAATGGACCTTCGCCGAACGACATGCTGGCATCGAGCAAGCCGCAACGCAAAACGGGAGCAGCCGCAAGACTGCCCCCGCCGGATTGCTTGCGAGATGCGCGGATTAGCGAACGCGGCCGCGTTGGACCAGATTGACGATTGCCAGCAGGATCACGGCGCCGAGCACGGCGATGACCAGCCCGGTCAGCGAAAACTGCTGCACCGAACCGGCGTAACCGAATTGGTTGGCAACGAGATTGCCGACCACAGAACCGACACAACCGACGATAATGTTCATCACAATACCCATCGAGGCATCGCGGTTCATGACCATGCTGGCCAACCAGCCGGCGACACCGCCGACGATCAAGGCGATAAGAATACCCATACTAGATCCTCCTGTCATATCCGTAACTGCCGATCAAAAGCATCGGCAGGCGACCGCACGGACCACAGCGGATCCGCCGGATACAGCAAGACTATAGAAGCAAGTTGCGGTTGTCTCGCGGCTTTTTGGGTTCAGGTGTCTTGAACAGGCGTGGCCCCACGCAAATGGAGAAAATTTCAATACTTGAGCTGGCGCTCGTACAAGTCGCGGTAGTGCTGGATGCGGGTGACCCTGAGCCCCTGCATGCCCGAACGATCGACCGCGCGCTGCCACGACGCGAATTCCTCGAGCGTGAGGTTGTATCGCTCGCACACTTCGTCGATCGACAACAGGCCGCCATTGACCGCAGCGACCACTTCGGCCTTGCGGCGCACCACCCAGCGGGTGGTCTGGGGCGCGGGCAACGACTCGATCGTAAGCGGCTCGCCAAGCGGGCCAATTACCATTGCCGGTCGAATCTTCTGGTTCTCGATCATCATTTTCCTCGATCGCCGGAGCTGGTTGGACTGGCGACATCTGCAG
>JAYVKX010000297.1:0-2014 GCA_043768005.1 Novosphingobium sp.
CGGCCAGCCATCCAGCGTGTCCAGCCCGTCGAGCAGCTCATCGGCAAAGTCGGTGATCTTGAGGAACCACTGGCTCAGCTTGCGCTTTTCAACCAGAGCACCGCTGCGCCAGCCGCGCCCGTCGATCACCTGCTCATTGGCCAGCACGGTCTGATCGACCGGATCCCAATTGACCGCGCTTTCCTTGCGGTAAACCAGCCCGGCGGCGTAAAGATCAAGGAACAGCGCCTGTTCGTGGCCGTAGTAATCCGGCTCACAAGTGGAAAGTTCGCGGCTCCAATCCAGCGCAAAGCCCAGCCGCTTGAGCTGCTTTTTCATCGCCTCGATATTGGCGCGGGTCCAGCCGCCGGGGTGGACGCCTTGTTCCATTGCAGCGTTTTCCGCCGGCATTCCAAAAGCATCCCAGCCCATCGGGTGGAGCACTTCGAAGCCCTGCATCCGCTTGGTCCGGGCCAGCACATCGCCCATGGTATAATTGCGGACATGGCCGATATGGATGCGCCCCGAAGGATAGGGGAACATCTCCAGCACGAAGCTGCGGGGCTTGGCGGTGTCGTCATCAGCGCGAAAGCACTGACGCTCATCCCAGACGCGCTGCCAGCGCGGATCGGCCACTGCGGGATCGAAACGGTCAAAAGTCATGCCCGTTCCTCTAACCGCTCGTCATCCCCGCGCAAGCAGGGATCGCTGGCCAGCTTTTCCGGTCAAGCCGGGGACAACCCGATTACTTGATCGCGCTGCGGCGCAGATCGCGGGCCTTGGTCAGGATGATATCTTCAAGCTTTTGCACTGTCGCGGCCTGAACCGGGGCATCGGCCCAGCCGCCGCCCTGGGCAAGCTGACGGCTGGCTGCAACGCGCAGCGCATCAGAGCGCAGATCCTGATCGAGGATGGTCACCGTCACCTTCACCCGTTCACCCGGGTTGCCGGGATTGGTGTACCACTCGGTCACGATCACGCCGCCCGAGCTATCGGTCTGGAGCAGGGGCATGAACGACAACGCTTCCAAGCTGGCGCGCCACAGATAGCTGTTGACGCCGATGGTGGTCACCTTCGAGGCAGCAAGATCGGCCTTGGGGCGATCCTTGCCCCCGCCGCAGCCCGCCAGCGCAAGCGCGGCGCAGCCGGTAATGGTGGCGCGGGTCAAAAGCTGCAAGGCAGTGTGGCCGGTGGAAGAGCTACCAGTCATCGTGTTTTTCCAAATCCTGTAAAATCGGGCACGCCGAACGGGCATGCCGGGCCAAAGCCCACCCGCTGTCTCGCGCCTCTATAGCTGCAGTGACGAAGGCGGCAAGTGCGGTGTGGCCAGCCTTTTGCGCGGCCGTGCCGTGAACCCGCCATGAATATTGCACAGGCCACCGGTCGATCTCCAGCCGATCCGCCCCCGGTTCAGCCACGATTAAGCGCCATTGGCCAAGAATCCACTTGGCTTTTGGCTGCTTTGGCGCATGGTTTGCGGAAGATGAGTCGGTACGGCAGCGGTATGGGCGCAATCAAACAGGTTCTGGAAAATTGACAGTGGCAAGCAGCACATCGGCAGCCGGAAAGGGAAAGAAGCGCGGCGGTGCCACGGCTCTACTGCTGTCCGGCACGGTCAGCGCGCTGGCGCTGCCCAGCGCTGTGCTGGCTGTATCGAGCGGGCTTGAACCACAAAAATTGTTCGAGAACCCGAAAATCGCCGGCAGCAATTTCATCGCCGCTTCGGTTGATCCGCGGCTGGCCCGCAGCATCACCGTGCGCGCTTTGTCCAAAGGGCGGACCTTCCGGTTTACCCCGGCCGCCACTGCATCGCATCTTGATCGCTCGGTCACGGTGGCGGTACGGATTGATGCCCGCGCCTTCGGGCCGCGATCGGCGCTGGTCGCAGCTGATGGTGATGCCGCAGCATCGCTGCTGCGGCTGACCCCCAACAGCTACAGCCTGGGGGTTTCACGCGGGTATAAATCATTCGCCCAGAATCTGGCCGTTGCCGCTGAAAAGCCCGAGATTCCCGATCTGGCCAGCTTCAAGCCGG
>JAYVKX010000298.1:0-4628 GCA_043768005.1 Novosphingobium sp.
GAAGCCCCAGAACACTTCGGTCAGCGTCACCAGTGACTGCGCCAGCAGTCCGCCGCGCGATTTCCACAGTTCGGCAAGGATGTCGCTCGGTGGAGGCAGCAGGTAAGATTGGACCCCCGAACGCCGCACGCCGAATTCCCAAGCGAGCCCGATCAGCAGGAAGAAACCCCAGCTGACCAGCGCATCGCGCCCGAATAGCGCCTTGAACAGGCCGTTCCGATTCATTCCGGCGCCTCGCGGTCGAGGATCGCGGTGATACGCGCGGGTGGCGGCACGAGGAAGCGGGCCAGCCGCCACTGGTCGAAGGTCTCGAGCTGCTGGCCGTCCCATACCGCCGGCGTGTGTGCGGCGTCCCGCCGGATTTGCGTCATGTCGGTGTAGAATTCGACATTGTTGCCATCGGGATCGCGGAACACCAGGAAGGTATTCTCACCCGGGCCATGCTTGCCGATCCCGCGATCGATCACGATGCCGCGCGCCTGCAGCATCGCCGCGACCGCTTCCATCTCTTCTAGCGTTTCAAGGCGGTAGGAGAAATGCTCGACCCCGGGGTAGGAGCCCGCTGGCGCATCGCTATGCCCCTGCGGCAACTGGAGCAGTGCGAGATCGTGATGATCCTCACCGCAGCGCAGGAAAACCATGTGATCGTTGATCCAGTCGGAGATTTCGAGCCCGACGACCTCGGTATAGAACGCCACCGAGCACTTGATGTCGCGCACCTTGAGCACCAGATGCCCAAGCTTGGTCGGACGCGGACGATAGGAGACTGCATCGCTCATTGCGGTTTCCCCAGCGGTATGAATGCATTGGTGAAAAGCGTTTCGGTCGGCTCGGAACCCGACAACTGCCCGCTGCTCTGCAGATAGGTCACGATGCGCGCGACTTTCTCGGGTTTGAGCCGCAGCGATCCGCCTTCGGCCGCCATCAGTGTGGCTGTTTCGCGGATCTGGCGTTCGGTCACCGCTTCGTCGAGCAGCGGATGATATTTGCGGATCGTGGCCAAGGCGGCACCGGGATCGCGCGCAGCATCGGCGTAGCCCATGTAGGCTGCCGCGAGGAAATTGCGCACCAGCTCGGGTCGCTCGGTGATGAGTGCGTCGCGCGACACAAACCCGCTGCCATATACGTCGAGCCCGAAATCGGCATAGGCGATCCGCCCGATCGTCACGCCCCGGGCCTTGGCGGCCTTGTCGAACAGCGCCATCGAATTGCCCAGCCAGCATTCGGCGGCATCGATCTTGCCTTCGACCAGCGTGGTCACCACGATTGCGGGATCAAGCTGGATCCGCGCAACCCGGTCAGGGTCTACGCCGTTGTTCTTGAGCCACACCGGCAGCAGCGTCTGGATCGCGGAACTTTGCCCGGCACCGAACCGCAATCCGGCAAGATCGACCGGCTTCGCGATGCTGTGGCGTTCCTTGACGAAGCAGGCGCCCGCCGGGAAGCGCATGTTGATGCCGCCGATCATACGCGTCTTGCCGCCCCTGGCGCGGTTGAGCGCGACCGACAGCGGATCGGCATAGGCGAAATCGAACATCCCCTGATCGAGTTCGTTGACCGTGCGAATCCCGCCGAACCCGCGCATCGGCTCGACGTCGAGGCCAACCGCGGCGAAATAGCCCTTGTCGATCGCGACGAAGATGCCCGCCATGCTGCCTTGCGGAAGCCAGCCCATGTTGAAGCGGACGTGGCTGAGGCCTTTTTCACTGTCCTTGCCGCTGCTACCGCCAAACGCGCTCCACAGGGTCAGCGCGGCGATGCCGACGAGCATCAGCAGCGGCAGGACCAGCGCGCGGCGGCTGAGCACGGCCATGATCAGACCTCGCGCGGCAAATGCGGGGCGGCGACGGGATTGCGCAGTTCGCCAATCCCCTCGACCCAGGCGGTCATCACATCGCCATGCTTGAGGAAGATTCCGCGCCCCATACCCACCCCGGCGGGGGTGCCCGATGCGATCAGATCGCCGGAGCGCAGCTCGAGGATGGTCGAAAGATAGGCGATTTGCTCGTAGATATTGAAGATCATTTCGGACGTGTTTCCATCCTGCATCTTCTCGTCATTGACGTTGAGCCCAAGGCGGATGTCGTGCGGATCGCCCAGGCAATCGCGCGGCACGAACCACGGGCCGATCGGGGTGAAGCTGTCGTAGCTCTTGCCGCGGAACCAGTCGTGCGAGAAGGGAAAATCGGTGCGCCGCGTCTTGTCGCGCGCCGAAACATCGTTGACGATGGTATAGCCCGCGATCAGCTCGTGCGCGTCCTGCGGATCGACCAGCTTTGCGCTTTTCCCGATCACCACGCCGAGTTCGACTTCCCAGTCGGGACGCGTAACCTGCGGCGGCACAGTCACCGTATCGCCGGGACCGACCACACTCTCGATGGTCTTGAGGAAGATATAGGGCTCGCTTTCCGCCTTGGTCGCAAGGACGGTTTTCATCTCGTCGGCATGCTCGATGAAGTTCGATGCCGCGGCGAAGATCCGGCGCGGCTCGAACGGGGCCTGCAATTCGACATCGGCAAGCGCGGGGGTGTTCCCGCCTGCTGCAATGGCGCGGGCCAGGCTGGACAAGCCTTCGCGCCGGGCCGCCCAGTCACGCGTGATCGCGGTGAGGTCAGCCACTACTGCGGCATGACCATGCGCCGCCGCTGCGGTTTCGAGATCGTGCAGCGTGTCACCGACCCGGATCGCCGGACGCGAGCCGTTACCAGAGGCATATGTGGCGAGCGCAAACCAAGTCATGAACCTTCGATCCCTTTTGCTTGTTTCCGTGGCGAACACGGGCGGAGCCACGCCAAGCGCCACTCCGGCCCCAAGCTGCGCCAAGACTGCGCGGCGATCCAATATGCATTCCGCATAGGTTCGGATCATTTTGTTATATGGTTTGGGCATACCGCTTCAGCCGAAGGCGCGAAGCAGCATCCGCACCGCGACGACCGACAGGAAGATGCCGAACATCACGCCAAGCTGCCGCTTGGACAGCGCGTGGGCCAGCCTCGCTCCCCACGGCGCGGCGAAATAGGAAACCGGGGCAATAATCGCGAAGCCGATCAGATTGACATAGCCGAGGCTGCCGACGGGCAACCCCTGTTGACCCCACCCGGCAATGATAAAGCCGATCGTTGCCGGAACGCTGATGAGCAGGCCGAACAGCGAGGCGGTGCCCACCGCGCGGTGGATCGGGAAATTGAACAGCGTCATGATCGGCACGCTCAAAGTGCCCCCGCCGATACCCATCATGCTAGAGACTGTGCCGATGGTCAGCGGCAAGGCCTGGCCCGCCGCACCGCCCGGGAGTTGCTCGGCGATATGCTTGCCTTCAAGCGGGAGCAGCATCTTGATCGCGACGATCAGCGCCACCACGCCGAACACCGCGGTCAGCACGGTGCCGGAGACCTCGGAGGCCAGCAGCACACCAATGATCGCGCCCAGGAAGACCGCGACGCCCCAGCGCCGAAACTGCGCCAGATCGACCGCACCCTTAGCGTGATGCGAGCGTGAGGAGGAAATCGAGGTCGGGATGATCGTGGCGAGCGAGGTTGCGACCGTCACATGCATCCGCACCGCGGCGTCGACCCCCAGCGCGGCAAGCACTAGTTCGAGTACCGGCACAATCACGATGCCGCCACCAACCCCCAGCAGTCCCGCGAGGATTCCACCGATCGCGCCAGTGACCAGCATCATGCCGGCCAGCATGGCGAGTTCACCGTTCAGGAAATGCTGCATTGCCGATATTCCTCCAACGCCGCCGCCCTGCTGCGTCGAAGGTATGCCGTCAAAGACGAAAATGGGTCATTCATATAGCCGTTCCGCAATATCGACTCGACTGGGTTCTATACCCGTTAGGGCATAGCAACACAGCCAAACGATATTATCGCATATAGCGCCTGCGGCCTAGTGCGACGGCAGGCAAGGAACGCGCACAGCCCATGTTGAAGATTGGAATTGCAGGCTTCGGTACGATTGGCCGCGTTGTCGCGCGCCATCTCGAGGCGGAAAAACTTCAGCTCATGCTGGAGGCTGTAACGGCGGGCGACCGCTCACGAGCCGAGGCCGCGATGGCTGCGCTGACAGCGCCGGTCCCGATTGTTGAAATCGCCGAACTGGCGCAGCTCTGCGATGTCGTGGTCGATTGCGCCCCCACCGCGGCGTTCCGCGATATTGCCACGCAGACTCTGCGCGCCGGCAAAGTGCTGGTGACGGTCAGCGGCGCCGCCTTGATGCAATGGCCCGAAGCGGTTGACCTCGCGCGCGCGAACGGCGGAAGGATCGTGCTTGCCACAGGGGCGCTGCTCGGCCTCGACGCGGTCCGCGCAGCGGCGCTCGGGACCATTCATTCGGTCACCATGATTACCCGCAAGCCGCCCAAATCGCTGGTCAAGGCCGAGCATGTCATGCGCAACGCCATCGACCTCTCCAATCTGTCCGAACCGCTCAAAATCTTCGAAGGCTCGGCCCGCGAAGGCGCGATGGCTTTCCCCGCGAACGTCAATGTCGCCGCCGCGCTCGGCATGGCGGGGGTTGGTGCCGACCGCACCCGGCTGGAGATCTGGGCCGATCCCGCGCTCGAGCGCAACACCCACCGGATCGTGGTCGATGCGGACAGCGCGCGGTTCGAATTGTACATCGAA
>JAYVKX010000299.1:0-2229 GCA_043768005.1 Novosphingobium sp.
ATCTTGGCCTCGCGCCCATCCAGATCGCGGGTCCAGATGCCGATCCGGCCTTCGCTGCGCCAACTTTGAACCCCGAAGTCGTCCAGCGTATCAATCACCCAGCCTTCCAACGCGTGCACGAACCCGCGCACATCGCGAGCCCGGCGCTTCAGATCGAGCAGGACATAACCCACCCGCTGACCCGGCCCGTGATAGGTATAACGCCCGCCGCGCCCCGCCTCGACCACTTCAAACCGCGGATCCAGCAGTTCAGCCGCCGCCGCGCTGGTCCCGGCGGTATAAACCGGGGGATGTTCAAGCAGCCAGATCAGTTCATCGACCGCGCCCAGCGCAATCGCCTGGTTGCGCTGCGTCATCGTTTCGAGCGCGGCGCGATAGGGCACCAACGCGGTTTCGCGGCGCAATTCAATACCCGGGGCAAGCTGGCAATCCATTGACTGTTTGCGTGGCGGCATTTGCTGTGGTTATCAAGAGGGCATGACAGCAACGCCCGCTCACCTTGCCCTGGACACCAATCGCATCTGGGAAGATACACTTCACACCCTGCGCAGCAACCGTGAGGTGATGCTGGTGCTGGCAGGGGTGTTTGTGCTGGTGCCAACGCTGGCAATCTTGTTCTTCTGGCCATTTCCCGAACCTAAGCCTGACGAGCTGTTTGCAGTGTTCCTGCAGCGCGTCGGCAGCTATACCGACAAGACGTGGTGGCAATGGATTGCGGTGCTGGCACTGCAAACGCTGGGGGTGCAGACCATGCTGGCGGTTATTGCCGATCCATCGCGTCCGACGGTCAAAGCGGCATTGGCAAAGGCCATAGCTGCCTTTGCCAGCCTGTTTGCCGCGATCATCGCAGTCTCGCTGGTTTCCAGCCTGGTGCTGTCGATCATTATTGCGGTGGGATCGGCAGCAGGCAGCTTTCCGCTGGCCTTGCTCGCCACAGTCGTCGGTACAGTTGCCGCACTCTATGTGCTGGCTCGTTTCTCGCTGATTGCCCCGCTGGTGCAACTGCGCGGGATCCGCAATCCATTTGCGGCCCTGCGCCAGTCGTTCGCGCTAACCCGGGGCTGCGGCTGGCAGTTGTTGGGCTTTATGGTGCTGCTGTATATCGCGGTTTACGTGGTTGCCTGGCTGGCGGGTGCGGTGATCCTGCTGTTCGCCAGTCTGTTCGCGCCTGGCGATACTGTGCAACTGCTGCAGAAAGTGCTGCAGGCGCTATCCCAGGCGGCGATGGTGCCGGTGTTTGCCGGGGTGCTGGCGGGGCTGTACCGCCAGCTGGATGGCACCGCAGCTTAGTTCAGCCGCATCCGGAAAAAATCCAGAATCTCATCACGGGCGAGGACGGTTGGCTGGCCGGCCTCGTCGATCAGGTGCAGTGTCACCACCGAATGCGGGTTTTTCATGATCGCATCGGGGTTGGCCGAACTGTCGGGCAGGACACGGGCTTCGAACCGGTCGCCCAGCGCTTCGGCAAAGGCGGCGAAGCGTTCGGCCTTGCAGAAGCTGTCGCCTTCGAAGCGGTAGGCGCGCACTGTCAGATCCTCGGCCTCCATCCGCGCCTTGACTGCCGCCAATTCATCGGGCGCGATATGCATGCCGCCCGCCTGACCAAGCGGCAAGCTGGGCTGGGCCAGAACCGGGGCCAGCACCGAAGGCTCAAGCATCATTGAAAGCGCGAAATTGCCGGTGAAGCACATCCCGATCGCGCCCACGCCCTTGCCCCCGCATTCCTGATGCGCCTGCGCCGCCAGCGCGCGCAGCCATTGCGTGATCGGGCTAGACTTATTGGCGGCGAAGGCGCGGAATTCTTTTGAAATGCAGGCCCGCCCCATCGTGCGAAGCGAATAGCCCAAGCTGGGCGGAACGCCGTCCTTGCCGAACAGATGCGGCATATAGACCGTGAACCCGGCATCCCGCACCCAGCGGGCAAAACGCGCCACATGCGGGCTGATCCCCGGCATTTCGGTCATTACCACCACCGCCGGACCGCTGCCGGCGACGTAGACCAACCGTTCCTGCCCCAGCAAGGTAACCGACTTGCGCGCAAAATCGTCCAGCGGATCGGTCTTTGTCAGGTCGGTCATCTGCTTCTTCCCCCAGCAGGCGTCACACAAACAACGCGGCGAGCGCCATTGCGGTCAGACTTGCCAGCATGACGGCGGCGGCGCCAGTCCCTTTGCGCCGGGCCAGCGTCAGCAGGATCGCTGTCTTGAACAGGGTGTTGAGCGCAACCGG
>JAYVKX010000300.1:0-2469 GCA_043768005.1 Novosphingobium sp.
TAACGACTATTTTAAACTGCCACCCCGAGCCCTGAAGCCCCGGGAGCAGGCGCCGTCGCCCACATGTCCCTTCATCTAAACTAACAATGTCAAAGAGCCGCTCAACAGAAGTGGCGGACAACAATGGTTCCCCGATTGTGATACCGGGGGACTGCTGTCCGTTCCTATTGGCGACCGAGTAGAATGCCGTGTTTTCGTCAGCACCCCTTCGGTGAAGCGGCATATATGGAGGGCACCCGAGTCGGTCAACGCCTTTTTTGCAATTTTGTTTCAAAAACGCGGAACTTCCGGAAAAATGTATGTTTTACATTAGCTTATTGGCGAATTGTCGGCCCGCCTCCGTGGTTTTGTAGGCTAATTGGCCTGAATATACCCCCTGTAAGCCAATATTCACAGCCCGGCGCTATGCAACAGACATGTCTGAAACGCCGATCGGCCTCCAAACTGCAGTGCCTGCTGAACCATCACGATCACCGCGTGTGGCGGTGATCGTGCCGGCCTATGGCGTGGCGCATCTGCTGGGTGAGGCGCTGTTATCGCTTCAGGCACAAACCTTTGCCGAGTGGGAATGTGTCGTGATCGACGATGGCGCACCCGATGATGTCGCCGGAGCAGTGAAGCCCTTCCTTGCAGATCCGCGCATTCGTTTCCTGGCCACCGCCAATTACGGCGTATCCGCAGCCCGGAACCGCGCGATCGCAGCCACTACCGCCCCGCTGATCGCGCTGCTGGATGGCGATGACCTGTTCCGCCCCGGCTATCTTGCCGCGATGGTGCCGCTGCTGGAAGGCGATGCTTCGATCCGGCTGGCCACCTGCAACGCGCGCATCTTTGGTGCGGTTCCCAGGGAACGGCCTTGCTTTGAGACGAAGCAAGGCAGCGGTGATGGCCTGCGCGGATCATTGGCCGACGTGCTGGATCGCAGCTTCGGCGTCTATATCGGCTCCACCTTTCGCCGAGCTGATTTTGATAGCGTCGGCGGCTATGACACGGGCATGGCTCAGTCTGAAGATCTGGATCTGTGGGTGCGGCTGATGCAGCTGGGCGGCGATACCTGGTATGTCGATGCGGTGCTGGGGGATTACCGGGTCAGGGCCGGTTCCGCTTCGGCCCATGCGGGGCGAATGCTGCTGGGCAATATCAAGGTCTATGAAAAAGCCCGCGCCGTGCTCCCCGCCGGGCGGGCGGAGCATGCGGTGCTGGACGCGATGATTGCGCAAAGCCGCCGCGCGCTGGCGTTTGAACATGCGATCGATCTGGTTATCGATGGTGATACCGCGCGCGGTCTGGCGCAGCTGCGTATGGCCCAGGGCCATGCCGATGGCCCGGTCTGGGAAATATTGTTTGCGCTGTGGCAGCTGTTCCCGCCATTGGCCCGGCCGATGCTGCGCTGGCGCCGCCGCGCGCACAGCCGCGGGGTCCAAGGCGGGTTGCTGGCTGGACTATCCGAGCTACAGCCATGAGCGCGCCAGCAACCGCCCCAACTTCGCCCGCCATCACGGTGGCGATGAGCGTATATAATGGCGCAGCCTTTCTGGCTGAAGCGATCGAAAGCGTGCTGGCGCAAAGCTTCACCGATTTCGAATTCCTGATCCTCGACGATGGCTCGCAAGATGCCACCGCCAGCATCGCGGCAAGCTATGCGCGGGCCGATCCGCGCATTCGCCTGATCGCGCGCGAAAACCGGGGGCTGATCGCCAGCCTAAACGAGCTGTTCGCCGCTGCGCGTGCGCCGCTGGTCGCCCGGTTCGATGCCGACGACATTTGCGCGCCGAACCGCTTTGCCCGGCAGATCGCCTTTCTGGCGGCGCACCCCGATCACGGGCTGGTTGGCTGTGACACGCCCTATATAGATGCAGCCGGCGCGCCCGCTGCCAATCCCCCGATCCAGCGCCCGCACGATCACGCCGAGCTTTGCGTCAATCTGGAAGAGGGTCCGCTGGTCTGCCACAGCGCAGTCATGGTCCGGCGCGATCTGGTGCTGGCGGCGGGCGGCTATCGGCCGGCTTACGCCCATGCCGAGGATTATGACCTGTGGCTGCGGCTGGCGGGGCTGACCCGGCTGGCCAATCTGCCCGAGCCGCTGGTGTTCTATCGCATCACGCCCGGGCAGATCAGTTCGCGCCATATGGTTGCGCAGGCCCAGGGCGCCGCGATTGCCTGGCTGGCGCATTGTTTGCGCAGTGCCGGACGCGCTGATCCGACCGAGGGGCTGGTCGCCCTGCCCCGCCTGGCCCAGCTTGATGCCCTGTTCGGTCCGGGTGCCGCAGCCTATGTGCGCCGCCGGGTGGTCGACCGGACACTCTATTCGCCCGAGGCATTATCCGGTGAAGGCTGGGACATTCTGTTGCAATATGCCGCAGGGGCGCGCCGCGAGCTGCGGCTGTGGCGCACTGCCGCGCGGCTGCTGCGCTGGGGCAGGCCGGTTCATGCCGCGCGGATGACTGCCACGCTGGTCGGACTTGTGAC
>JAYVKX010000301.1:0-9039 GCA_043768005.1 Novosphingobium sp.
CAGGCCGTGTCCGCGCAGATTGGTGACCAGAGCAAACCGTTTGCCGGTTACCCCCAGCCATGTTCCGCCCGATTGCAGATCGCGCCCGGCGATGATGCCCCCCATATCACTTTTGACGTCCCAGATTGCCAAAGGCGCAGCAGGGCGTTGGTGATATTCATCGCGGTTGCCCACGGCGACCAGCTGCCAATCGCGGTGGGCGTTCCAGGCGATAGCGGCTACGCACATCTTAAGAGAATTCCCTGGTCAAATCAGCCCCTTGGCCTTCAAACTCACATGCCCCTCGCGCCCGATAATCACATGATCATGGACAACGATCCCCAATAGCCGCCCGGCCTCGGCAATTTTATTGGTGATCTGGATGTCGGCGCGGCTGGGCTCGGGTGAGCCGCTGGGGTGGTTGTGGACCAGTATCAGCGCAGTGGAACCTAAATCCAGCGCGCGGCGGATCACTTCGCGGGGGTGGATAGCGGCCTCGTCAATCGAGCCATCGCCAACATGCTCATCATGGATCAGCATGTTCTGGGCGTTGAGATACAGCACCCGAACCCGCTCGACCGTGAGATGCGCCATATCGATATGGAGATAATCGATCAGTGCCTGCCAGCTGCCAAGCACCGGCTGTTCGCGCACCACTTGCCGGGCAAGGCGGCGGGCGGCCAGCGCCACGATCTTGATCGCCGCTGCGCTGGTTTCGCCCATGCCCGGATGTTTTACCAGCGCGCGGGGATCGGCATTGAACACCCCCGCCAGTACGCCAAAGCGCTGCAACAAGCTGCGCGCCAACGGCTTTACATCACGGCGCAGGATCGCGGTCATCAGCAGATATTCGATCACCTCATGATCGCCCAGCGCCTCTGCCCCGCCATCCAGCATCCGGGTGCGCAATCTGGCGCGGTGGCCAGATGCGTCATCCGGCTTGGCATCATTCGGCTTAACCGCCCCATCCGCCACCGGCCAATTCCCCTCGGTTCATCCATTTGAACTTGCCCCGCATTGCCTTTCGCGGGGCAAGCGCGCAAGTGTGGCCATGATGGCCGACAGCGACGAGGATGTGCCGGGCTTATGGCCGGATACCGCTGCAGCGCCCCGCGCCAGGCGGCGCTGGCGGATTGGCGCTGGCTTGCTGGGCATTGCGGTGCTGGCGCTAGGCGGGCTGTGGCTGATGCGGGAGCGGCTGGCGGATCGGATCATTACCAATCAAATCACGGCGCTTGGCCTTCCTGCGACTTACGCTATCGAATCGATTGGTGTGGGCCAGCAGGTGCTGGTGAATGTGGTGGTCGGCGATCCGGCTCATCCTGACCTGACCATCGAGCGCGCGGTGATTTCAATACAACCGACGCTGGGGTTGCCCGCTATCAACAAAGTCACGCTGATCCGCCCCCGGTTTCACGGCAGCTATCACGGCGGCAAAATCAGCTTTGGCAGTCTGGACAAACTATTGTTCACCGGCAGCAAAGAGCCGTTCCGCCTGCCCGAGCTGAACCTTGCGCTGATCGATGGCCGGGCTTTGATCCAGACTGATTATGGCCCGGTCGGGATCAAGGCCGAAGGGCAGGGGGGCTTGCGCGGTGGCTTCACCGGAATGCTCGCCGCTGCTGCGCCGAGGTTTGCCACGAACGGCTGCGCCGGCAGTGGAGCGAGCCTCTACGGCAAGGTGAAGATCACTGCCGAACGGCCTGAGTTCAGCGGGCCGCTGCGGCTTGCCCGGCTGGATTGCGCGCAGCAGGGGCTGACACTCGTCAATGCCGGGCTGCTGCTTGATGCGAAATTGGACAAGGCGCTGGACGGGCTGGAGGGGAGCGGGGCACTTCAGACCGGCACGCTCGTCTGGACAGGGCGCAAGGTGAATTCACTCGGCGGAACCAGCGCCTTCACTTTGCGCGGAAGCGAATTTACCGCACGCTACAATCTGGTCGGCAAGAGCTTTGAAAGTGCCGAGGCAAATGCGGCAACGATCGGGCTTGAAGGGGTGCTGCGCGGGCATGATCGCTTTGCCCGGATCGAAAGCGAGGGCGCGCTGGATGCAGGCGGGGTGCGACTGGGAAGCAAGGCCGATGCAATGCTGTTGCAAACGCAGCGCGCAGCAGGCGGCAGTTTCGCCGCGCCGATGCTCGAGGCGATCCGGGCAAGCCTGCGCCAAGAAGGTCAAAACAGCCAGCTTTCCGCCAATTATGTCCTGCGCCAGAGCGGTAGTGCGATCAATCTGGTGATCCCGCGCGGCGCTGTGCGGGGCAGCAGCGGCCAGCAACTGCTTGTCCTCTCACGGTTTCAACTGACCGGCGGGGGCGGGATAGTTCCGCGGTTTTCTGGCAATTTTGCAACCGGCGGAGCGGGACTTCCACAAATTTCCGGCCAGATCGAACGCCGCCCGGCAGGCTCCGCAACCGCCCACCTAACCATGGCTGAATATAGCGCAAGCGGCGGAAAACTTGCGATTCCGCAGCTGATTCTGGCGCAAACCGCAAGCGGTGCAGTGGGCTTTTCCGGCACCGCCCGGCTCAGCGGAATCCTGCCCGGAGGAAGCGCGCAAAATCTGGTGCTCCCGCTTGATGGCAATTGGTCCTCAGCCACAGGCCTTGCCGCCTGGCGCGGCTGTGTACCTCTTCAATTTGATCGGCTGACCCTCGCCAATCTCACCCTGGAAAAGCGCGGGCTGACACTCTGTCCCAGCCCGAATGGAGCAATCCTGCGCTCCGATGCGCGCGGAACGCGGCTTGCGGCAGGCACAGCGGCGCTCAATCTCGCAGGCCGGCTTGGCAATACCCCGATCCGCATCGCCAGCGGCCCGGTCGGTTTTGCGATCCCCGGCGCGCTGGCCGCCAAGCGGCTTGATATCCTGCTTGGCCCAGCCGCCAATCCCGCCAGCTTCCGGATCGAGGATCTTACGGCCAGAATCGGCAAGGATATCGCCGGGCGGTTTGCCGGCACCGATGTGAAGCTGGCTGCCGTCCCGCTCGATATTCTCAGTGCCGGCGGGGATTGGCGCTATGCCGATGGACGGTTGACGATCAGCCAGGGCGCGTTCCGGCTGGAGGATCGGCTGGTTGATGATCGGTTCCGCCCGCTGATCGCGCGTGGCGCGACGCTGACCCTGGCCGATAGTCAGATCGTTGCAACTGCAGTGCTGCGCGAGCCAGTTAGCGACCGCGAAGTGACCGGGGTTGCCATCGGCCACAACCTCAATTCAGGGCAGGGCCACGCCGATCTGCTGGTGCGCGGGGTAGAGTTCGATCGGGCGCTCCAGCCCGATACGCTGACCCGGCTGGCGCTGGGCGTCATCGCCAATGCCAGCGGCGCGGTGCAGGGCAGCGGGCGGGTTGACTGGTCGCCAGAGCGGGTAACCAGCACCGGGCGGTTCACCACCGATGGCCTTGATTTTGCCGCCGCGTTTGGCCCGGTCAAAGGCGCATCTGGCACGGTGGTGTTCACCGATCTGCTCGGCCTGGTCACCGCGCCCGATCAGCGCGTGAAGATCGCCTCGATCAATCCGGGGATCGAGGTCAATGACGGGCAGCTATCGTTTGCGCTGAAGCCCGATGGGGTGCTGGATATCAACGGCGCGAACTGGCCGTTTCTGGATGGGACGCTAACCCTTGCGCCCACCCGCATGGTGTTGGGCGCGGCGGAAGTGCGGCGCTATTTGCTGACGGTGGAGGGCATGAACGCGGCAAAATTCGTCGCTCGTATGGAACTGAGCAATATTGCGGCTACCGGTGTGTTCGATGGCAATCTGCCGCTGGTATTTGATCAAAACGGCGGACGGATCGAAGCTGGATTGCTGACCTCGCGCGCACCGGGTGGCAATGTTTCCTATGTTGGCACGCTTACCTATAAAAACCTTGGCGCTTTTGCCAATTTCGCCTTTGATGCATTAAAATCACTTGATTACCGGCAGATGCGGATCGCGCTTGATGGAGCGCTGGAGGGCGAGATCGTGACGCGGATCAAGTTTGACGGGGTCAAGCAGGGTGCCGGGGCCAAGCGAAATTTTGCTACCCGGCAGATCGCCAATTTGCCGATCCAGTTCAACGTCAATCTGCGCGCGCCGTTTTTCAAACTGGTCGGCTCGTTCCGCTCGCTCTATGATCCAAGCTATGTCGCCGATCCGCGCGGATTGGGGCTGATTGACAAGCACGGCCGGCCGGTCGCTCCGGTCAAACCTGAACCTGCCCCATCCCCGCCTATTCAGCCCCCAGTCAGCGAGAAAAAGCTATGACGCAGCGTGAATTGACCAACCGCGCCGGTGCTGCAAGAACTGCTGTTATGCAGGGAACGTCGCACAGGAAGTTGAGGTCGGGCCGGGGCGTTATAAGCGCTCTGGCAATGTTGGTAGGCGGCGCAATCGCGCTCGGCGGGTGCATTTCAGTCAATGCGCCAGACAAGCCGATCGTGATCGAGCTTAATATCAACATCAAACAGGAGGTGATCTATCGTCTCGCGGCGGATGCCGGGAACACGATTGAGAGCAATCCTGATATTTTTTGAGGTTTGGAGCGACAAATGAACCGTCTTTCGATCCGTAACGCTGCCGCCCTGCTGGGCACCGCCGTTGCCATTGTGGCCGCGCCGCTGGCTGCGCAGCAGCGTGACCCGGCCTATGCCGCGGCCCGCAGCGCTGGGAATGTCGGCGAAAAGACCGATGGCTATCTGGGTTTCCCGGTGGCGCCCGGCCAGTCGGTCAGGGCGATGGCAGAGGATATCAATATCAAGCGCAAGGCGGTTTATGCCGAAAAGGCGCAGGCACAATCAGCGACTGTGGAGGAATATGCCTTCACCTCGGGTTGCCTGGCGATCGCCCGGACCGTGCCGGGGGAGAAATATCAGGCACCCGATGGCAGCTGGCGCACCCGCATAGCTGAGCCGCCGCTGCGCGATAACCGCTGCCCGTAACAGTTCTTGCGGCATTGCAGCATTGCACCCGGTTGACTCGAGAGCGACCCCAACCTAAGGGAGCGGCGCCCTCGGCGGGCAGCCGTTGTCCGTGCCGTGTATCCCCTTGAAAGGAGCCAGGCATGAGCGACGAGCCTATCGCACGGGATCCCATTGGTGAGGATGCGCGGATCGACGCGCTCGAAGCGCGGCTCAAGGCCGCACGCGAGCGGGAAGAGCAGCGCAACCAGCCGGTTGCAGGGGGCGAGGCCGATGCGAATTATCGCATGGGCAATCGCGTTCTGGCCGAATTGCTGGGGGGAATCGGAGGCGGAGCGCTGATCGGCTGGGTCATTGACCAGTTCGCCGGCACGAAGCCCTGGGGTCTGCTGGTGGTGATGTTCCTTGGAATCATCGTCTCCTTCAGGAACATTATCCGGATGTCGACCCGGCGCCTTGACTGATCCCGATTGGGACAAGATGGGGGCCGTCGTGCATGAGCAAGTCAAGAGGCAGGACGCGTGGCAGCCGAAACGGCAAAAGTCGATCCGATGCACCAGTTCACGATCGAGCCGTTGTTCGGCACCGATCACTGGAGCCTTGCGGGCTATAATATAGCCTTCACCAATTCCGCACTGTGGATGGCGATTGCCACCGTGGTGCTGTGGATGTTTGTCGCCGGAGGAATGAAGCGTCAGCTCGTTCCCGGTCGCTGGCAGATGGCGGTGGAAGGCTTTACCGGGTTCATCGATAATCTGCTGGCCGCCAATATCGGCCCGGCTGGCAAGAAATATGTGCCCTACATCTTCTCGCTATTCATGTTCATCCTGTTCGCCAATATCCTCGGCCTCTTGCCGCTGGGTCTGCTGGGCGTGCATCCTTTCACCTTTACCAGCCACTTCACCGTAACCGGGGTGCTGGCGATCATGTCGTTTGCGATCGTGCTGGTGGTTGGATTCTGGCGTCATGGCCTCCACTTCTTCTCACTGTTTGTGCCGCAGGGTACGCCGCTGTGGCTGATGTGGCTGATTCCGGTGATCGAGCTGGTCTCGTTCCTGGTTCGCCCGTTCAGTCTGGCGCTGCGGCTGTTCGTGGCGATGATGGCTGGTCACGTCCTGATGGAAGTATTGTCGAGCTTCGTCATCACCAGCGCCAATTCGGGCTGGCTGTGGGGCGGGATTGTCGGCATTCCAAGTTTCTTCCTGATGATTGCCATCTGCGCGCTGGAAATTCTGGTCGCAGGCATTCAGGCTTATGTCTTCGCATTGCTGACTTCGCTCTATCTCAATGATGCAGAGAATCTTCACTAAGTTTCACTTTCAACCATAAGATTTTATACGGAAAAGGAGTTTTCACATGGAACCTGCAAGTGCAAAGCTGATCGGCGCTGGCCTGGCCGCAATCGGTGCCGGTATGGCCGCCATTGGCGTAGGTAATGTCTTCGGCTCGTTCCTGGAAAGCGCGCTGCGCAATCCGGGTGCAGCTGATGGCCAGCAAGGCCGTCTGTTCATCGGCTTCGCGGCTGCCGAGCTTCTCGGCCTGCTGTCGTTCGTCGTGGCGATGATCCTGATCTTCGTCGCCTGATTACCCACTGCCTGACCGGTCGGATGCTCCACCCGGAGCAGATCCGGCCGGCCAACACCGGACGCCACGATGCCTCAAATCTCGCAACTTGCCGGGACGTACTCCAGTCAGGTGTTCTGGCTGCTGATCTTCTTCGGTCTGGTTTTCTTCGTCATCGGCAGGGGCATGGTCCCCAAGGTGATGGCGACTGTGGAACTGCGCGACAAACAGATCGCAGATGACCTTGCCGCTGCGGAAGCTGCGCGCCGGGCCGCTGATTCTGAAGAAGAGGCATGGCGCGTGGCTGCCAATCAGCAACGCGCCGATGCTCAGGCGCTGATCGCTGCAGCCAAGGCCGATGCGGCTACCGCGACTGAAAAGCGGTTGGCGAAAGCTGGTACCAAGATCGATGCACAGCTGGCCAAGGCTGAAGCTGGCATCGCGGTTGCCCGTGCCAGTGCGCTGGGTGAGATTGAAGCGGTGGCAAGCGAAGCGGCGAGCGACATCGTCTCGCGGCTCGCTGGCATTGCGGTGGATGGCAAGGCGGCTGCGGCTGCGGTCAAGGATGCGCTCAATGGCTAAGTCCCTCACCGCTGCCGCTCCTGCCGGGCAGGAACTGAATGCTCACACTGAAGTAGCTGGCGCGCCCGCACACCATGCAGAGCCCGAAGCTCTCGGCCTGACGCCGGGAGCGTGGGTCGCGCTGTCGATGGCAGTGCTGATCGGCTTGATGATCTGGAAAAAAGTGCCCGGGCTGATCACTTCGGGCCTTGATGCCAGCATCGCGCAGATCAAGCAGCAGCTTGATGAAGCCAAATCTTTGCGCGCCGATGCAGAAGCGCTGCGCAAGGAATATGCTGACAAGATCGCCAATGCCGAAAAAGATGCAGCCGCGATGCTTGAACATGCCCGGCATGAAGCCGATGCGATCATCGCCAAGGCCGAAGTTGATACTGCAGCCGTGATCTCGCGCCGTGAAAAGATTGCCCAAGACAAGATTGGCGCTGCCGAGCGCAGTGCAGTGGCTGAATTGCGCGCCAAGACTGCCGAAGCAGCAACCGCTGCAGCGCGCAGCCTGATCGCAGCAAATCATAGCGCCAAGGCCGACAAAAGCTTGGTCGATGAAGCGATCTCAGGGCTATAAGTTGCGCGGGCGGCGGTAGCGTCGCCCCGCTACCCACCGGGCCTTAGCACCACTTTTCCAATGATCTGCCGTGCTGCCATGGCGTTAAACGCTTCACGCCAGCCTGACAGCGGCAGGATGCGGTCTATGCGGGGGTGGAGTTTACCCTCCTCCAGCAGGCGGTAAAGCGCATCTCGCACCGCGCGGCCGCGCTCTGGAAAGCGGCGGGCGAATTCACCGGCGCGCACCCCAACCACCGAAAAACCCTTGATCAGCGGGATATTGACCGGGATTTCCGGGATCCGGCCCGAGGTGAAGCCGATCACCAGCAACTTGCCGCCAAACGCCACACAGCGCGTGCTTTCGTCAAAAATATCGCCGCCGACCGGATCATAGACCAGATCGGCAAACGCCCCATCGGTGATTTGCGCCACGGCATCGCGGAACCGCCCGGTGGCCAGCAGTGTGGCATCGGGTTGATATTCGTCAGCGATTATCTTGAGCTTTTCCGCCGAAGTTGAGGCCGCGATCACCCGCGCGCCCAGCGCCTTGGCAAGGTCCACCGCGGCAAGGCCAACTCCGCCGCTCGCACCATGCACCAGCAGCCATTGGCCGGGCTGCAATCCGCCCTGTTCGACCAGCGCGACATAAGCGGTGTGATAAGCCGCGCCAAAACCGGCAGCAGTGGCATGATCGATCCCGGCAGGAAGCAGGCGCAAAGCGGCGGCATCGATCACGCCATATTCCGCCATCCCGCCCAGCCGCGACGAGCCGACCACCGCATCGCCCGGGGCAAAGTCGCTGTCCGGGTCTGCCTCGATCACCGTTCCCGATATTTCCATGCCGGGAATGAACGGCAGCGGCGGCTTCAGCTGATATTCGCCGCGAGTCATCAGAAGATCAGGGTAATTGAGCGAGGTTGCCTCAATCCGCACCAGCACCTGGCCTGTGCCGCGCGAGGGTATCGGAAGCTCGATCAGCGCCGTGCCCGATAGGTCATCGGACAGTCTTGAAACTTGCAGTGCCTGCATCGGTTTCAGAAATTGTCCTTGGCGGCGCGCAGTGCGGCAAATGTCGCCACCGCATCGCCGCCGCCCCATCTGGCGGCAAGTGCAGGATCGTTGGCGCGCAGGAAGGGATTGGTGGCCAGCTCCCGCTCAAGCATGGTCGGCACGGTCCATTCATTACGTGCGCGTTTGACGGCAATTTCGGCAGCATAGGCGGCCAGCGCCGCATTGTCTGGATCGGCATGGACGGCAAAGCGCGCGTTGGAGGCGGTATATTCATGCGCGCAGTACAGCGCGGTGTCGGCGGGCAGGGCCTTCAGCCGTGACAGGCTGGCCCAGAATTGCGGAGCAGTGCCTTCAAACATCCGCCCGCAGCCCAGCGCAAACATAGCATCGCCGACAAAAGCGAGCGAGGCTTGCGGCAAATGATAGGCGATGTGGCCCATGGTATGCCCGCCCACATCGATCACG
>JAYVKX010000302.1:0-5372 GCA_043768005.1 Novosphingobium sp.
ACCTGTCTCGTACGGCCCGTGCGCCTGCGGCCGAGGAATTATTCTCCAACGGCCCCCATGCCGGGACCGAGGCCTTTGAAATCGGCAATCCTGACTTCACGATCGAGCGCTCCCTGGGTGCGGAGGTGATCCTGCGTGGGAGCGGTGATAATTACAGCTTCGAGGCGTCTGCATATCACACCTGGTTTGCGAATTTCATCTATCAGGATCTGACTGGGGCCAGCATCGATGGCTTGCCAGTTTATCAGTTCCGCCAGGCCGATGCGCGGTATTATGGGTTTGAGGCGCAGGGCTCGTTGACCTTTGCGCGGGCCGGTAGCAGCAAATTTGTTGTCGATGCGCTGGTTGATTATGTCCACGCCACGATCAAGGATGCTGGGCCTTCGCCGCGCATCCCGCCACTACGGGTGCTGGCAGGTCTTGAGGCGAAAACACCAAAGGCCGACCTGCGTGCAGAGGTTGAACGGGTTACCCCGCAGCGCCGGGTATCGCCCTTCGAAACGGGGACCAAAGGCTATACCATGGTCAATGCAGAGATCAATCTGCGACCCTGGGGTGAGGATCGCCCGCTCAGCTTTGCGCTTTCGGCCAACAATATCTTCAATGTCGATGCCCGGCGCCATGCCTCGGTGCTAAAGGATTATGCGCCGCTGGCCGGTCGCGATCTGCGGATAACGGCCCGGGTGAGCTTTTGAGATCAGCCCTCGCCGTGCCCAGCTGAAAGATAGTCAGCGCTTTGCATTTCGGTCAGCCGGCTGATGGTCCGTTCAAACTCGAACCGGCCATCTCCCGTTGCATAAAGCACTTCGGGCTGCGCGGCGGCGGTGGCCAGCAGCTTGACCTTGTGTTCATACAGCGCATCAATCAACGTCACGAACCGGACAGCTTCATTGCGCTGATCCGGCCCCATTTGCGGAATGCCGACGATGATGACGGTGTGATAGGCCTGCGCTATGGCCAGATAATCCGCCGCGCCGCGCGCCTCAGCGCAGAGCCGCTTAAAGCTGAACACGGCCACGCCTTTAAGGCTTTTGGGCACATGCAGCAGTCGCTTGGCCCCCAGATCAAGTTCGGCTGAGGGAACATTGGCGCTGTCCTCGGGCGAATAATCGGTCAGACGGAAAAACGCCTCGCGCACCTGCGCGGTGGCAGCATCGCCCAGCGGCACATGCCAGGTCGCCATACCGCCGAGCCGTTCAAGCCGGTAATCGACCGGCCCATTCAGCGGCATGACCTCGAGCGTGGTTTCTATCAGCGCGATGAACGGCAGAAAATGTTCGCGGTTCAACCCGTCCTTGTAGAGTTCGGATGGTGCGCGATTGGATGTGGTGACGATGGCCACGCCATGCACCTCGATCAGTGCGGTGAACAACCGGCTCATGATCATCGCATCGGCGCTGTTGTTCACCACCATCTCGTCAAACGCCAGGCAGCGCAGGCCTTCCGCGATTGCAGCGGCAACCGGCGGGATCGGATCGCCTGCCTCCTTGCGGCGCTCAACGCGAAGCCGGGCGTGAACTTCCAGCATGAAGGCGTGGAAATGGACGCGGCGCTTTTCCGGGATGGCCAGGCAGTGGTGGAACAGATCCATCAGCATCGATTTGCCGCGGCCAACCCCGCCCCACAGATACAGCCCGCGCGGGCTGGCCTGCTTCTTGCCCAGCAAGCGTCCTAACAACCCAACCGATGCAGGTCCTTCAAGTTGGCGCTGCAGCAGGTCCAACCGCGCCGCAGCTGTGGCCTGCTGGGGATCGGGGGTGAGTTCGCCAGCCGCGACCAGCGCCTGATAACGCGCAAATACCCCGGTCATTTGCCCGACGGCTTGCGCACAATGCCGGAAAAGGCGGCGACCAGTGTTTCGTCATTCAGGCCCTGCACAATCGTGCCGCGCAGGAATAGCAGACGCCGGGTTTCGCGCATCACCTCAACCACGGCATCAAGCGGCTCGCCCGGGCGGCCTGCACCGATGAACTGGCTGGATAGTTCAAGTGTGACGGATCCTGCTGCTTCGCTGGTCAACAGCGTGCGCATGGCGGCAAACAGCGCGACATCCATCAGCGCCAATGTAACCGCGCCGTGGACGATATCGAGCAGATTGGTGTGACGCCGTTCGGGGAGCATCCGCACCCGGCACTGCTTTTCGCCCTCGCGGCGGACCAGCATATGGCCCATCGTCTGTGCATTGAAGCGGGTGTCGTCTGCCAGGTTCCAACTGTGCCAGCCGGGGTTATCCGGATCAGGCGCGTAGACGAAGTCTTTGGTATCGTCGCTCACCCTCAGACGTGCCGTTCTGCCTGCATTAGCTTGATTTCGGCGATTGCCCGCGCGGGCGACAGTCCCTTGGGGCAGACATTGGCGCAGTTCATGATGGTGTGGCAGCGATAGAGGCGGAAGGGATCTTCCAGCTCGTCCAGCCGCTCACCGGTCATCTCGTCGCGGCTGTCCGCCAGCCAGCGATAGGCCTGAAGCAGGATCGCGGGTCCAAGGAATTTGTCCGAATTCCACCAATAGCTGGGGCATGAGGTAGAGCAGCAGGCACACAGGATGCATTCATACAATCCGTCCAGCTTTTCGCGCTGCTCGGGGCTTTGCAGACGCTCCTTGCCCGAAGGCGTGGTGCTGACCGTCTGCAGCCACGGCCGGATCGAGGCATATTGCGCATAGAAATGGGTGAAATCAGGAACCAGATCCTTGATCACTTCCATATGCGGCAGCGGGGTGATGCGGATTTCGCCTGAAAGATCCTCGATCGCAGTGGTGCAGGCCAGGCCATTGCGGCCGTTCATGTTCATCGCGCAGGATCCGCAGATGCCCTCGCGGCAGGAGCGGCGGAAGGTGAGGGAGGGATCAGCCTCCGCCTTCATCTTGATCAGCGCATCCAGCACCATTGGGCCACAGCTGGCCAGATCAATCTCGAACGTATCATAGCGCGGATTTTCACCGCTATCGGGATCATAGCGATAGACGGTGAATTTCTTCACCGGCCCCGATCCAGCCGCAACCTTGTGGTGCCGGCCAGCACCGGTAATCCTGCTGTTCCTGGGGAGGGTGAGGCTCGCCATATCAGATCCCGTTACTTTACGGAGCATGCCGTATTACCGCCCTCTCTAGCGATTCAGGAGCCGGGGGCAAGCGGGCGGAACAGAAATTTGTATGTTGCTTACACGGTCCGCACCCGTCCGTCAGAACGGCAGGCTGGCCGCGCCTGTGGCCACTGTCACCAAAGCGGCCACAACCACCGCCACCAGCGCAAAGCCGGCATATGTCAGCACGGTCAGCACCGGGTTGGGGTCTGCGGGCCTGAGAAATGGGGGGGAGTTGACGGAAAGCCGCGACCCTATTCCACCGGAGGCCTCAGGCAAAACCAGAGGAGCAACCGAGGCGTTCAGAGGAATGCTTTCCGTCGCCCTCTTTTCACCGGGGCTGCCCGAAGAAGGAAGCTGGATTCTTTCCCATGGTAATGAATTACAGTCTGCGGAACCATCAGCTGCGACATAAAATTGCTTGTACAACCGGGCAAGTTCCGCCCGCGATACCCCGCCAAGCCTTGCCCGCAGCAATTCGATGCGCTGATTTACCGCCGATGCTGATACTCCCAGTTGCCCAGCGATTTCCTTGCTGGTCCGGTGCTGCGCAACCAGCGCCAGCACTTGGTGCTGCCGGGCCGTGAGCGCGCTAAATGGCACTGGGAGTTCAAGATCTTCAGCCATGGTGTGCAAATGATTTAGCGCCTGGCTTATGTCAGCACAATCGCATTCGGCCTGCTGGCGCAACTGCGCCTGGTGCGCAATAAGCGGTAGTATGATTTCGCCGCTACTCCACCCGCTCCACAGGATTGCCATTATCGGTGCAAGTGGCGGCATTGGCGGCGCGTTGGTCAGAGCAGTGTTGCAGCAGCCGTCCGTCAAAACTATTTATGCTGCATCGCGTAATCCTGAATTTTCATCGCTGCCGGTGCAGGGCATTGTCTGCGAGCTTCTGGATGAAGCATCAATCATGGCCGCAGCCAGAACCATTGCTGCAGACGGTCCGCTTGATCTGATAATCGTGGCAAGCGGAGCCTTGACGCTGCCGGGCAGTGAGGGCCCGGAGAAAAGCCTGCGCGCGCTTGATCCTGATGCCATGGCACAGGCCTTTGCACTGAATACAATCGGCCCGGCGATGATCGCCAAGCATTTTCTGCCGCTGTTCCGGCGTGATCGCCGGGCGGTGTTTGCGGTGCTGTCTGCGCGGGTTGGATCGATCGGGGACAACCGACTGGGCGGGTGGCATAGCTACCGGGCGAGCAAGGCGGCGCTGAATATGATCGTCCGCAATTGCGCGATTGAGCTGGTGCGCAGCCATCCCCACTCAATCGCAGTAACGCTGCATCCGGGCACGGTAGATACCACACTATCCGCCCCGTTCCAGCGCGGGTTAGCTCCGGAGAAGTTGTTCACGCCGGATCAATGCGCCGCACAACTACTTGACGTGATTGATGGATTAAACCCGGCAGACAGCGGCGGTTTCTTCGCTTGGGATGGAACGCTAATCCCTTATTAAGTGCGGGTGCATTTTAACTTGTCCGATCCGGGCCTTGCCCTAAGCTTTGCTGTGGGGATGATTGGGGGGCGGCTGATGAGCACGGTTCAAGGCGCGGCATCGCGCAGCGCAGGTCTGGTATTTCTGCTCGGCGCAGCGGTGTTGCTGACCTATGTTGATCGCGGCGCGATCGGGATTGCCGCGCCGCTGATGAAAGACGAGCTTCGGCTTTCGGCCACAGGATTCGGCTTGGCTGTCTCGGCTTTCTTTTGGGTCTATGCGCCGCTGTGCGTGCTGACCGGATGGCTGTGTGATCGGTTCTGCCCTTATCGCCTGTTTGCAGCCGGCTTGTTTTTATGGGCGACAAGCACGGTGCTGACCGGCTTTGTCGGTGGTCTCAGTATGTTGGTGGTGTATCGATTGATGCTCGGGCTGGGAGAAAGCATCGTCTTTCCCGGTGCGTCGAAGATCATCGCAGCTCGGGTTCCGCTTGAACAGCGGGGACTCGCCAACGCTGTCGTGGCGACGGGCACCGGATTTGGGACTGCCGTGGGCACGCTGGCCGGCGGTCTGATCCTGTCATTCTATGGCTGGCGCGCCGTTTTTCTGGTCTTTGGTCTGATTACGCTGGTTTGGTTATTGCCATGGAACAGCGTGACTCGGCCGCTGCGTAGCGCAAAACTGACCGCGCCGGTGATCGAGCCTTTTCCACTTGCCCGCCTGATTGCCATGCCCGCGCTGTGGGCAATGGGAGTGGGTCATTTCCTGGTAAATTACGGGTTCTATTTCCTGATCTCTTGGCTGCCACTCTATCTCGTCAAGGTACGGGGCTATTCGATCATCGAAATGAC
>JAYVKX010000303.1:0-2629 GCA_043768005.1 Novosphingobium sp.
GGCGGCAACTTCGGTCCATCCGGTCTCGGGCCTGGCGATCATTCCCTTGAGCGTGACGCATGGGGCGAGCCGCCTTGATTTCCGGGTGGAGCTGGCCGCAAGCTCGATTGAGCAGGCCAAGGGCCTGATGTTCCGCACTGCCATGGGCGCGGATGAGGGGATGATCTTCCCGATGGACCCGCCGCGCCCGGCCAGCTTCTGGATGAAAAACACGGTCATGCCGCTCGACATCATCTATGTCGGCGCGGATGGCCGGATCATCAATATCGCCGCCAACGCGGTCCCCTATGATGAAACGCCGCTCTATTCGGGCGGGCTGGTCATAGGCGTGCTGGAGCTAGTCGGCGGGCGGGCGGCGCAGCTTGGCATTGCGGTGGGCGACAAGGTGGAATGGTAAGCTTGCGCTTTGCAGGGCAGAGCGGCTAACGCAGAGGCTATGGGTATCCTCGGCAAGATCTTCACCTGGTGGGATGGCGCGACCATCGGCACGATGTTCAACAGTGCCATGACCGGCCAGCAAGTGGGCACCGATGCCCAGGGCAATCGCTATTACCGCGCCACCAAAAGCCGCCCGGCAGGGCATCCATTCGCCGGGCATGAACGGCGCTGGGTGATCTACGATGGTGCCAATGATGCCAGCCGCGTGCCGCCCGAATGGCATGGCTGGCTGCACGGCTCGTTTGACGGCGTACCGGAGAGTAACCTGCCTCCGGCGCACATCTGGGAAGTGGATTATACCCCCAACGCCACCGGCACCGCGCAAGCCTATCGCCCGCAAGGCGCGCTGGAACGCGGCGGCAAGCGTGCCCGCGCGACGGGGGACTATGAAGCCTGGTCGCCGGACGGCGACAATCGTGCGACCTCGCCGGACGCCTGAGGATGAAGCGGGCGCTTTTGCTGAGCGGGTTGCTCGCGCTTGCGGCCTGCCGGGGCGAACCGGATGATTCGGCTGAAGCCACCGCCACCGATGTCCCCAAAGACGTTTCCGCTGCGTCTTCCGCCAGCGGGGTGATCGAAAGCCAATATGGGACGCCGGTGAAAGACCGGGTGGCCACGATCGGCCTGCTTAACAAGCGCAACAATCTGACCCAGAATCTGGTGATGAAACCGGGAGAGGCGCGCCGGATTGGCAATGTCATCGTCAAGTTGGCCAGCTGTGAACGGACCTTGCCGTGGGAAAACCCATCCGAAACCGGAGCCTTCGTGCAGGTTTTCGTCGAGGAGCGCGCGGGGCCAAGTGATCCGCTGGTCTGGCACAAGATCTTTTCCGGCTGGCTCTACAAAAACTCGCCCTCGCTCAACGTGGTTGAACACCCCGTCTATGATGTGTGGGTAAAGGACTGCGCGATGAAGTTCCCCGGCGAGGAGGAAGATCCAGCCGCCACCAGCAGCGCGGCGAAGCCTTCGGGAAGTGCGAGTCCGGTGGCCTCACCCTCGCCCAAACCGTCTCCCACCCCCAGCGCTGCGGCCCAGTCGCCATCCTTGGCACCATCCCCGGCACCGCCGCCGCCTGCCTGAGCCGCGCGGAGCAGTTCGAGATAACGTGGCTGGCTGATTTCCACCGCGCCGAGCGAGGCGAGGTGATCGGTGATGAACTGGCAATCGAGCAGTACCGCCCCGCCGCTCCGCAGCGCTGCAACCAGCCAGGCCAGCGCAACTTTTGAAGCATCGGTGGCGGTGCTGAACATGCTTTCGCCGCAAAACACCCGGTCAAACCCGACGCCGTAAAGCCCTCCCACAAGTTTGGCTCCCAGCTGGTCATCCTGCCAGCATTCGATCGAATGGGCGTGCCCCGCCTCATGCAGTGCAAGGTAGCTGGCAGTGATCCGCGCGCTGATCCAGGTTTCCGCGGTTTCGCGGCGGGGCTGGGCGCAGGCCGCCATCACCTGGGCAAAGGCGGTGTTGCAGGTGATCGTGAACCGCCCGCGCCGCAGCGTACGCGCCAGCGAGCGCGAGCAGTTGAACCCATCCAGCGGCAGGATCGCCCGCCGTCTGGGCTCAACCCAGAAGATCTCGGGATCATCGCGGCTGTCGGCCATCGGGAAAATCCCGCTGCGATAGGCTAGCAACAGCAGTTCGGGATCGATGATCGGCGGAGTTGCAGGGGCGTGCATGGGCTTTCTTTCATGGACCATCGCGGATAGCTTGTCATCCAGTGGCCAAGCCTATAGAGGCCACCGCGCCTGTAGGAGTGTAGCTCAGTTGGTAGAGCATCGGTCTCCAAAACCGAGGGCCGTGGGTTCGAGTCCCTCCACTCCTGCCAGCATTCCCCAACAGAATGAACTGTCCCATGCCGGCTGAAACCCGATCCGCGCAAGCCGAAGTGCCACTTACCGGCGCGCTGCGCGGCTTGCCCGGCGTGCTACGCAGCTTGCCCGGCCCGCGTGAGGGATTGTGGCTGGGCCTGGCGCTGGCGCTGATATCCTGCCTGCCGGTGCTGCTCGTGCAATACCCGCAGATGGGTGATTATCCCTCACATTTGGCGCGTTTTCACGTGATGCTGGCTGATGGGCACAATCCGTGGCTGGCGCGTTATTACGGGTTTGAATGGAAGTGGACCGGCAATTTGGGGGTCGATCTGCTGATCGGACCGCTGGCCAAGCTGATCGGGCTGGAACCTGCGGGGCGA
>JAYVKX010000304.1:0-8031 GCA_043768005.1 Novosphingobium sp.
CGAAATTCTGGCGCTGTATCAGCAGCGCTTCAAATTCATCATGGTCGATGAATATCAGGACACCAACCAGGTCCAGTATCTGTGGCTGCGCCTGCTCGCCCAGACCCACCGCAATATCTGCGTGGTGGGGGATGATGATCAGTCGATTTATTCATGGCGCGGCGCAGAAGTTGCCAATATATTGCGGTTTGAAAAGGATTTTCCTGGCGCAAAAGTAATCCGACTGGAACAGAATTACCGCTCCACCCCGGATATTCTCGCGGCAGCTTCCGGCCTGATCGATGCCAATAGCCAGCGGCTGGGCAAGACCTTGTGGACGGACCGCAACGACGGCGAAAAAGTCCGCATCATCGGCGTATGGGACGGCCCCGAGGAAGCGCGCCGGGTGGGGGAAGAAGCTGAACTGCTGGAACGCGAAGGTGCCTCGCTCAACAGTGTGGCGATCCTGGTGCGCGCCCAGTTCCAGACCCGCGAATTTGAAGACCGGTTCATAGCTATCGGGCTTAACTATCGGATAATCGGTGGTTTTCGGTTTTACGAGCGCGCCGAAGTGCGCGATGCGCTGGCTTACCTCAGGGTGGTTTCGCAACCGTCGGATGATCTGGCGTTTGAGCGGATCTACAACGCCCCCAAGCGCGGGCTGGGTGACAAGACGCTGGAAAAGCTCCACCGCCACGCCCGCGCGCGCGCTATTCCGCTGGCGCTGGCCGCGCTGGAGATGGCCGATACAGACGAGCTGCCCGCCCGCTCGCGCAATACGCTGCTGGGTTTGATGCGCGATTTTGCCCGCTGGCGCGATCTGGCCAAACTCGCCTCACCGGCTGAACTGGTCCGCACGATCCTTGACGAATCGGGCTATACCTCCGCCCTGCAGGCTGACCGCAGCGCGGAAAGCGCCGGGCGGCTGGAGAATTTGTCCGAGCTTTCCCGCGCGATGGAAGAATATGAAACGCTCGGCGATTTTCTGGAACATGTCAGCCTGGTGATGGACAATGAGGCCAAAAGCGACGCCGAAAAGCTGACGATCATGACCATCCATGCCGCCAAGGGGCTGGAGTTCGATCATCTGTTCCTGGTTGGCTGGGAAGAAGGCGTGTTTCCCTCGCAGCGGGCGCTGGATGAAGGCGGTCTCGCCAGCCTGGAGGAGGAACGCCGCCTCGCCTATGTTGCGATCACCCGCGCGCGGCGGCGCTGCACCATCCTCCATGCGGCCAACCGGCGGATCTATGGCCAATGGACCAGCTCGATCCCCAGCCGCTTCATCGCCGAACTGCCCGAAGCGCATATCGCGCAGGAAACCACCCTGTCCGGCGGGGCATCAATGTGGCAGGCCAGCTGGTCGGAACGGGACGATCCGTTTGCCCATGTTGCCCGCGATGCGCCTGCCCGCGGCGGGGCGCGCGGCCCCGGCTGGCAGCGCGCTGCGGCATCACCCTATGATCCTGCGCCGCGCCGCATTGCCGAACCCGGTCGCAGCGCGGCGAGCTTTGCCGCCAAGCCGCGCGCCGACATCACGCTTGGCGCGCGGGTATTCCACGATAAATTCGGCTACGGAATTGTTGCCGCACAAGAAGGCAACAAGCTGGAGATCGATTTCGACAGCGCCGGGCGCAAACGGCTGATCGATAGCTTCGTCAAGCTGGCGGATTAGCTAGAGCGCGGAAACCCCGAGGAACCCGGGGACCGGGCCGTTCCACTCATCATCATCCCTGGCAGAGCGCTTGGCTGCGCGGGCTGGCTTAGGCTGAGCCTTGGCGGTAACCGGCTCCTCGCTTGGCGCTTCGATACTGGGCTGTGATTCGGGCGCGGCAGCGGGTTGTTCAGCGCGAGGTTTGCGTTCGGCGCGCGCAGGACGTGCTTCACGCGGAGGACGTTCCTCGCGGGCAGGACGTTCCTCGCGGGCAGGTCTTGCCTCACGCGCGGGACGTGCCTCACGCGCGGGACGTGCCTCACGTGGGGCGGCTTCAGCCTTTGCCTCACCGCCCAGCTCGTACAGCGGGATTTTGCCGCCGGTCAGCTTTTCGACATTGTCGATCGCTTCGGCATCTTCGTCGGTGAAGAAGGTGAAGGCGCGGCCGGTTGCGCCTGCGCGCCCGGTGCGGCCGATGCGGTGAACATAGTCATCCGGGTGCCACGGCGTATCATAGTTGAAGACGTGGCTGACGCCTTTGACATCAAGCCCGCGCGCCGCAACATCCGAGGCGACGAGGATATTGATCGAGCCGTCCTTGAACCGGTTAAGCTCTGCAATCCGCGAGGCCTGATCCATGTCGCCATGAATTTCGCCCGCAGAAAAGCCGCTTTGCTTGAGGCTTTTTGCCAGTTCGCGGACCGTGGTCTTGCGGTTCGCAAAGACGATCGCGGTGGTGACATTATCGGCTTTGAGCAGGGCGCGCAGCGCATCCTTCTTGCCGCGAGAGGTGACTTTCACCTTGTGCTGAACAATGTTGAGGTTCGAGCTGGCGGGGCGCGAAACCTCGATATATTTGGGATTGCTGAGGAATTTATCTGCCAGCTTCTTGATCGGCGGCGGCATCGTGGCCGAAAACAGCAGCGTCTGGCGCTGGGCCGGAAGCTTGGAGCAAATCGTCTCAATATCGGGGATGAAGCCCATGTCGAGCATCCGGTCGGCCTCATCGATCACCAGCAGATCACAGCCCGTAAGCAGGATCTTGCCGCGTTCGAACAAATCCATCAGCCGGCCCGGGGTAGCGATCAGCACATCGACGCCATCGGACAGCGCCTTGACCTGATCGCCCATCTGCACACCGCCGATCAGCAGCGCCATTTTGAGATCGTGGTTCTTGCCGTATTTCTCAAAATTCTCAGCCACTTGGGCGGCGAGTTCGCGGGTCGGCTCAAGGATCAACGAGCGCGGCATCAGCGCACGGCGGCGACCATGGGCGAGAATATCGATCATCGGCAGCACGAAGCTGGCGGTCTTGCCGGTGCCGGTCTGGGCAATCCCGATGATGTCGCGCATCATCAGGACGCTGGGAATCGCCTGGGCCTGAATCGGCGTTGGCTCATCATAACCAGCCGTAGTGACGGACTCGAGCAATTCGTCTGAGAGGCCGAGATCGGCGAATTTCATAGGCTTATCTGTTTTCCGGAAAAATCTTGCGGGCCAGATGGGCCCGCCCCTGCCCCGGCATCCCGCGTAGGGCGGTCGAAGCTGCCGCGCCCTTGTCGCAAAGTCCCGGCAAAGTCAAGGAAATGCGGCTCAATCGTCCTGTTCGATCAACTGCTTCATGCCCTTCAGCTGGCAATTGGTGCCAGAACGCGATTGCAACTCGTCGCGGTCAACACACAGCAGTCCATCGGTATTGCGGGCGATATAGAAGCCCGAATAGAAATCGCGGCTACGGCAGGCTTTTTCCAGCGTCGCACTTATGATCCGCTGATCCCGCATGAACAGGATCAGCTTGTTGTCACCGCGCGGCTGGACCCCGGCAATGGCCGAAATTGGCAGGCAGCGGCCCATTTTGCGCTCAACCACCCGAGGGCCCAGGCCATTATCCGGCAGTTCATCCAGCATTCGGGGCATGGCCGGCGCAAGCGGTGAAATGCGGATGGTCAGCCGCTGTTCGATCCGCACCTGGTGTTGTTCGGGTACGCGGAAGCTCTGCGCGAGCGGACCAAATCGCCCTTCATCAAAGCTATCTTCGCGCGAGCCGGATTCTGCTGGAAGCGTCAGATTTCTGGATGATGCGCCATCAATTGCCCCGCGATCAGGCAGATCACTTAGCCCTTCAACGCCAGCCGCCCCGGGGAGCAGCAGTGCCAGTGGGGCAAGCAGGTTGAGCGCGGGGTTCATCGGCTTAGCGGGGCATCCACGGCATGAGGGCGAAACAATTTGCGAAAGGGGCGGGATCGCTCCGATCTAATGCCGACATACCGCCCCCGCTTGAACCACCGCTTAACCCGCTTGTCAGGTGTTTCAAGCCCTCATGGGTCATGGGCTACCTTCAAGCACTGGCGAATTGCCCCTGCGCTGTGCCATAGGACAGGGAATGAACCCCGCGTCCGAGACATTTCTGGCCGAAGCTGCCGCCCTGCTAGGCGCGCGCGGGCTGACCCGCGATGCTGATCTGGTTACTCCTTGGCTGACGGATTGGCGCGGGCGGTTTACCGGCACTGCGCTGGCGCTGGCCTCACCCGCCGATACACAGGAGCTGGCGATGCTGGTCAGGCTGTGCGCAGCCTACCGGGTGCCGATTGTGCCACAGGGCGGCAATAGCGGGATGTCAGGCGGGGCAACGCCAGATGCCAGCGGCACTGCCCTGCTCGTCTCGCTGCGCCGGATGAATGCAATCCGCACCATCGATGAATCCGCCCGTCAGATCATCTGCGAGTCAGGCGTAGTGCTGCAAACCTTGCATGAAGCCGCCGCTGCCCGGGGATTGCGCTTTCCGTTGACGCTGGGCGGCAAGGGGTCGGCCACGGTCGGCGGGCTGATCTCGACCAATGCGGGCGGCACCCAGGTGCTGCGTCACGGATCGATGCGCGCGCTGGTGATCGGGCTGGAAGCGGTGCTGGCTGATGGCAGCATTTATTCCGCGCTCACCGCGCTCAAGAAAGACAATCGCGGGTTTGATCTGAAGCAGCTGTTCATCGGCTCTGAAGGCACGTTGGGGATCATCACCGCCGCCACCTTGCGGCTGGTGCCGGCACTGGCTGATCGGCAGGTGATCTGGGCAGGGCTGCCCAGCATCGCGGCGGCGCGCGAATTGCTGCTGCATTGCGAGGCGCAGGCGGGCGCTGCGCTTGAAGGGTTTGAGGTGATGCCTCATTCCTGTCTTCTGTCGGTGCTGGCCCATACGCCGGGCGCGCGTGCGCCGCTGGCGTCACCCTGCCCTTGGTATGCCTTGATCGAAATCGTCGCTGATACCGCTGCCGCGCCTCAATTGGCCGAGCTGGTGCAAACGGTAATGATCAGCGCGATTGAACAAGGTTTGGCGAGCGACGCGGTGCTGGCCGCCAATGAGGCGCAGGCCGAGGCGTTCTGGCTGCTACGCGATATGGTTGCGCCTGCCGAACGCGCGCATGGCCCGGCGGTGCAGCACGATATATCCGTGGCGGTGGAACGGATGCCCGCCTTTATCGAGGCAGCGGCGCCGCTGATCGAAAGTGCCTTTCCCGGAGTTCGCGCCGCGGCCTTTGGCCATCTGGGTGATGGCAATGTCCATTTTCACGTTATTGCTCCGCCGGGTACGAAGCGAGGCGAATGGGAGGAAACTGCGGGCAACCCGATCAGCCGCGCGGTGCATGATCTGGTGGCGGAATGGGGCGGCTCGATCTCGGCCGAACACGGAATTGGCCAGCTGAAGCGGGATGAGCTGGCGCGGCTGGGTGATCCGGTGGCGTTGGGATTGCTGCGCGCGGTGAAGGCGGCGCTTGATCCGGCGGGGCTGCTAAATCCCGGAAAGCTGGTTGAGCATAAACGTGTTGCGCTTGCGCCAAACAAAAGCACACCTTAAAGGCGCGGTTTCGCGCTGGGTGCGGCACCTGTTGCAGCCCCATTTTTGCTTAAGATCAAATCGGAGAGACGTTCATGGCCAGCGCGCCGCAAGCCACCAACCTGCCGCTGTTCTACAAGGACTTGATGCCGCTTAACAGCCGCGATCACGCAAGCTGGCGCAGCCGCACCACCGACCAGGCCAAGTGGCTGGTGGATCAGCACGCTGTCCCGCTGACTGTGGAGGAATTCGTCCATGCCCAGCGCTATTTCCCGATCGTGTTTTCGGCTGGCGATCAGCCGGTTCCGCTGGCACTGATGGGCCTGAATGAAGGCGTGAACATTTTTGTCGATGATGCCGGCAAGCTGATCGAGCAGGTTTATGTGCCCGCCTATGCGCGGCGCTATCCGTTCCTGCTGGCCAAGCTGCAGCCCGATAGCGAAGATCTGTCGCTGTGCTTTGATCCAACCAGCGATCTGGTTGGCGAATTTGAGGATGGCAACACGCTGTTCGACGGCACGGAGCCTAGCGAATCATGCAAGGCTACGCTCGATTTCTGCCGCAACTTCGAAGAGGCCGGGGTCCGCACCGCAAACTTTGTGGCCGAGCTGGAAAAGAACGGCCTGCTGATGGACGGTGAAGTTTCGATCCAGCAGGACGGGCTGGAGCAGCCGTTCATCTATCGCGGTTTCAAGATGGTCGATCAGGAAAAGCTGCGCGAAGTGCGCGGCGATGTCCTGCGCAGCTGGAACCAGAGCGGGCTGTTGGCGCTGGTCTTTGCCCATCTGTTCTCGCTTGATCTGATGCGCGAAATTTTCGGCAAGCAGATCCAACGCGGCAAGGGCCCGATCACGGCTGAGCAATTGCTGCCCCAGACAGCGAACTGATCAGCCCCACAATTAATCAGATTAGTTAGTCTTGCGAGGGGGTTGCAACACTCCCTCGTCAGGCCTATCTTACTATTGTCTTGCCAGTGCTGCCCTCATGGCGCTGGTCGGACTAGGTGTACTTTGTGCACCTCCTCCCTGAACCTTGGCCACCTCGTGCGATGTGCACGAGGTGGTTTTTTATGGGGTCTATTCAGCCGCGTCTGCCCAGCGGCCGCCGCCTTCGATTCGGCCAAGATCAGCCACTTCACCCGCCAGCCTGCGAACCAATCCGGTCAGCAGAACCGCGATCGCGGCAAAGCCCTTGCCCGGTTCTGCCAGCCTGCCATCCAGATAGCTGCTGCGATCCACTTCAAGCTGCACCGCATGAATGCCCCGATTCGGTTCGGCATGGCGTTCCAGCACATAGCCGCCGGCATAGGGCCGGTTATGCGCAGTGCCGCGGCGCATTTCGCTGAAATAGCCAAACGCGCTGGCGATCAGCCCGCCGTGGCATGATGCGCCAAACCGGTCGCCCACGACAAATTCCGGCGCTGCCTGCCCGCCGCGCAGCATCAGCGGCGGCATCGAATGGAGATCAAGCAGCAGCGCCGCGCCCCACCGCGCCCGTAGCCGTTCCAGCGTAGCAGCCAGGCAGGCGTGATAGGGCGCGTGAATATCGGCGATTCGCGCCGCCAGCTCATCCTCATGGTGGCGGCGGTTCCACAGTTCGCCCAGCCCCGGCAGACGACGCGGGATCAGGCCCAGCCCGCTGCGCGCGCGGCGCCCCGGCGTATAGCTGCCCACGCTATCGGGGGCAGGCTTACTGAACATATCCCAATCGACATCATCGGTCGCCCGGTTAAGATCGATCATCGCGCGCGGCGCATGCGCCACCAGCAAAGCAGCACCGGTGGCCTGAGCAATTTTTTCCGCCAGCCGATCGACATAGCGATCTTCCAGCCGAAGCGCGGCAAAGCCGGGATTGCGCATCCGTTCCAGCAGCGATCCGGGATAGGCGCGGCCGGCATGGGGCACCGCGATCAGCACCGGGATGGACGATGGCTGCGCAAAGGTCAGCGTGAAAGCGGGCACCCCGGGGCTGCCAGGTATCGCGCCGCCATCCATACGCTCGCCCTTGCGCTCCAGCGAATCACGCGCCTGCCCGTTCCCTTCGTCCATTTTCAGACGCTGGCCCGGAAGGCTGCGCTTGTCAAAGCGCGCTGCATCAAGGCCGGTTGCTGCAAAAAGGAGGCAAGATTGTTAACCCGCCATAGGCTATAGGAACCCTTCCCGCCGGGTCTGCAAATTGGCGGTCGCTTAACAAGAACAACGGAACCTGGGTTGATGATCCGCATCCTGCTTGCTGAAGATGAAGAGGCCATGCGCACCTATCTGGCGCGCGCGCTGGTAAACGCCGGCTATGAAGTTGTGGCCGTGGATCGCGGCACGGCGGCGCTGCCGCTGCTGGAGGGTGGCAAGTTCGATCTGCTGCTGTCCGATATTGTCATGCCCGAAATGGACGGGATCGAGCTTGCCCAGCGCTGCGCCGAGATCAGCCCCGATACCAAAGTGATGTTCATCACCGGATTTGCCGCCGTCATGCTCAAAGCCAGCCGTGAAGCCCCGCAGGCACGGGTGCTGTCCAAGCCCTTCCACCTCAAGGATCTGGTGATGGAAGTGGAACGGATTTTTGGCCATCAGGC
>JAYVKX010000305.1:0-2067 GCA_043768005.1 Novosphingobium sp.
CTTCAAAATTCACACGCTCACGCGGCTTGGCTAACCGGCGGTCGAGAAGGGCAACCACCCCCACCGTGACGATATGATCAAGGCCAACTAAGGCGTAACCAAAGCGCCTCATGTCTATTCTATGATCCGCAGCAATCAGCCCGTCATATTTGATTTCAATTTTTCCAGACTTTGAAACAACGTCCTGCGCCATGTCGGAATCCCCAAAATTACTTGGAGAAGGTCGCCTCTCTATGGCAAAGAGTCAACTCCGTATGCTAAGGGGATAAACGCCAACTTGTTTCAGGGTCCATCGTGCCGCAAACCCGGTCAGGCCGGAGACGCCAAACCGAGAGGCATGTCCCGAAGCCCACGGTCAGAGAGCGCGGCGAAATGGATCCTGAAACAAGTTCAGGATGACGAAACCGGTAGTGAAGTGACTGCGCCGCGACTCTCCCGCAGGAAGGGCAGAGCTAAGGCCACACGACCTCAGCGCGGCACTTTGGCCAGCTTGCGGTGCATTGCCGCAGCGCGGCGCGGATCGAGTGCGGCGCAGATCTGCAGCCAATGGCGCAGGTCCTGCTGATCGCCGCGCTGGTGCGCAGCCCGCGCCCGCAGCGCGGCGTCTTCGGCGGCATTGAGGCCGTGCACCGCGAAATGCTTGAGCGCATCGCGCACCACCTGGTCCTGGCGCGCCACATCGGCATTGTCATTGGCGGCGCGCGCTGCGATCCGCCCTAAAGCGCCGCGGGTCAGATGGACCGGGGCGAGCAAGGGGCGGGCAGTGGCGGTACGGATTGTCATTGTTCTTGCGACCCTTTGCGACGTTGCGCTGTGGATCTCGCTTTAAGGCCCCGCCGCTAAGTGTTGGTGTCGCTCTATGGTTGCCAGCATTTTAAGCTTGTTTTCCCGGCCTTACCCGCCTGGCTGCTGGATCCACTGGCCGGATTGCTGGAATTCAGGTTTCACGCCTTGCGATCCGGGCAAGTGCTCGCCCGAATAGAGTTGATCGCCGCCGCGTTCGCGCACTTCGGGGGCATAGTTGGGGGCGGGGGCGGGCCGCGCCTGGGCCCCGCCGACATCGCCGGGCTTGGCCGGAGCGCCGGGCACGCCGCCTTGCGCCTGGCTTAACCCGGCATCGTAGGAGCGTTGCAGCGCGGTGGGATCGAGCACCGGATCGGGCGCCTTGTCGGCTGCCGGATCGCGCCTGTGCGGCGCGGCCATCGGCTCGCCTCCGGCATAGGCAAAGCGGAAGGTCACAGCCTCGCCCGCGCGGCCTTTGAAGCGGTAGAACCGGTGCGCGCCCAGGGTGGTGATGTAACTCAGGCTGGGTGCCCAATAGGGGTGCACCGCAACGGTATGGTAATGCGTGGCGAGGCCGACGCTGGGTTCGACATAGCCCGACAGCGCTGCATCGGCCACGCGGCGCGCGCGCTCCCAGAAGAACGCGCTGGGCCGCCGCGCCAGCGACCCATCGCAAGTAAAGCTGAACTGGCACCCGGTGCTGCGCTCGCTGCCCTGATAGACCACGCCGCAGACGGTGTTGGGATAGCTGGGGTGAGCGACCCGGTTCAGCACAACTTGCGCCACCGCGCGCTGGCCCTGGTCGGGTTCGCTGGCGGCTTCGTAATAGACCGCGGCGGTCAGACATTCGACCGCGCGGGTGCGGTCAACCCCGGAATAATCGAACCGCATCGCGCGGGCCACCGCTCCGCCGACGGAATCGACCATATTCGCCCCGGCTGCATCGCTGGGCAGGCCCGAGGGATCAAGCCCGGCGGGCAGGTCTTCGGTGGGTGCAACGTAGTAAAAGGCCGAGCCGGGGAAACTGTCACCCGGCCTTTCGAACGGCATCGGATCAAGCGCGAAGCCCTGGCCCGAGGCATCGCCAATCCCCAGCCGTTCCCAGCCCTGCGGCGCGGCCAGCGCGGGCACTGCCACTGCCGCCAGCAGTACCAGTGCGCGCCGTCCGCGATGCTTGCGGCGGCTGCGCAGCCACAGCGTTGCCGCCCGCACGCGCTTGAACCGCGCGGTGAAATCGCGCGGTCTGGGCTCATAGGGAAGGATCAGGCTGTGGATCATGCTTTC
>JAYVKX010000306.1:0-5006 GCA_043768005.1 Novosphingobium sp.
AACGGCCTGAATTTACAAAGCTAAAGCGCGGTTGGACCGACCGGGCAACAGAACGGATTCCAGCGGTTCGGAGCGCACCGGGCAACAGAAGCGCTCCACTTTCCTTCTTATCAGGAAGCAGCCTTGCGCCCGGCGGACAGGCGTTTCTCGTGCTTCAGGCAATCGAGAATCTTGGCCCCGGCCATAAACACTGCGCAGGTGCAGGCCAGGAACAGCAGCTTGCCGCCATAGCCGGGGAATTTCACCAGATAGACCTTGCCGCGCTCACTCGCGCCCAGCGCCAGAGCATAGATGATCAGATAGGCCTCCACCGGGGTCTTGATCATGAACAGGCGGCCTATCTTGGCGAGCATTGGTAACCCTTCCTTAGGCATAATTCATAGCAATGATCATGCCAGTCGCAGCGCAGCGCGCAAGCGGCTGGTTAATTCTGTGCCAAGTGTAAACACTACCGACGAATCCTAGCCAAGCTCAGCAAGGTCCAATTCGTCCAGCAGGGCAGTGCGAGCCGCGATCACCCGCGCTATCAACCGTTCGGAGCCAAGCTGCGTCGGGTCAATCGTTTCGGGCCAGGTAGCAGCTATGACGCGCTCAATCCGGCTGGCCTTGGCTTCATCCAGCAGGAACCGCGGATCGACGTGCGCCGGATCTGCCACCACCCGCAGCCGCAAACAGGCAGGCCCGCCGCCATTGGCCATCGATTGCCGCACATCAACCGGCAGCACCCGCCGGATCGGACCGTTGCTGGAGAGCATGGCATCAAGCCAGCCGCGAACGGACGGCGTCTCCCATGCCTCCAGCGGGATCACCAGCGCCATGCTCCCATCGGGCAGGGTCAGCAGCTGGGCATTGAACAGATAGGATTTGATCGCATCGGCCAGACTGACGGCGCTTGCCGGAACCTCAACGATTTCCGCCTCGGGCAACCTGGCGCGGATCGCGGCATAGGTTCCGGCAGGATCGGCAAAGGCTAGCTCATGGGTAAACAGCACCCGTTCATTGGCCACCGCCACCACATCATTGTGAAACGCTCCGGCAGCGATAGCCGCAGGGTTTTGCTCGGCGAAAATCGCGCCAGCCTCATCCAGCCCGTGCAGCCGCGCGACTGCCCGGCTGGCCTGCTCATGCTGACGCGCGGGGAAGGCACCGCCGGGGCGGCCATAGACGAATATTTCCAGCCCCGGTGCGCCGTGGCGCACGCACATCCGCATGTGATTGGCAGCGCCCTCATCGCCGAAGGTGGGCGGCACCGCATCATGCAGCGCAAAATGGGTGTTATCGCCAAAACACACGGCCAATTGCCGCGCCGTATCGGGCAATTCCTGCGCGCGGTGCGGCATGGTCACCAGATTGGCCGGGGTCAGGTGGCAGCGCCCATCTGCCGTATCCGGCGCGGGCGAAATGGTGGCCGCATTGGCGGTCCACATCGATGAGGCGGACCAGGCGGCGGCGGTGAGGCGGCGGTCGGTTTCGGGCCTCGCTCCCAGGGCGGCAAGGAAGCCCTGATTGGGGCGGGGGAGGGGAACGAACAAGCCCTGCACCACTCCCAACGCCAGATTATGGCGCATCTTGGCCAACCCCTGCAAAGCGGCGGCGCGGGGATAGGAGGTTTCCCCGGCGTTGCTCGACGATGCCAGATTGCCCAGGCTGAGGCCGGCGTAATTGTGGCTGGGGCCTACAATGCCATCAAAGTTGATCTCAGTGAGCGCCATTTCAGCGTGCCACCGTCCAGATCTTGTCACCCACTTCAACCCCCAGCGCCGCAGCTGCCTGTGCATCGATGGCAACGCCGCTGCCGCGATCCTCGCTCAGCGCAAAGCTGCAGCGATAGTCTGCCAACTGGCCGGTCGCGGCAAGAACGCGGGTACCGTCGATCAGATCAATCGCGACAACTTCTGCCTCACGCGCCTTGGCGATGCTTTCCACCTTGTCGGTCCGCGCAGTCATGGTCGGGCCGCCATCGAAGATGTCGAGATAGCCTTCATAGGCATAGCCTTCAGCTTCGAGCATGCGCATCGCGGGCCGGCCGCTGGGATGGGGCAGCCCGATGACGCTACGGGCCCCCTCGGGCAGAATCGCGATATAGACCGGGTGTTTGGGCATGAGATCAGCGATGAACTGGTTGCCGTTAATCGCGTTGAATCGGTCTGCCTCCTGGAAATTCATCCCGAAAAAGCGCCCGGCCACCCCGTCCCAGAAAGGCGAGCCACCGCGCTCGTCGATCACGCCGCGCAGTTCGGCAAAGAGTCGATCCGAAAAGCGCGGGCGGTGCATCGCGATGAACAGATAGCGGCTACGCGCCAGCAACATGCCCAACCCGCCCGCGCGCTCCGCCGGATGGAGGAACAGCCCGCCAACCTCGCTCGCTCCGTCCAGATCATTGACGAGATTGAGCATTTCGGCACGGAAGGTGCGATCAAGCTCTTTGGAATATTGGGTCAGCGTGGTGAGGCGGTAGGAATAAAACGGCCAAACCTTGCCGACGCCGGTGAAGATCTGACAGGTTCCACGCACCTCGCCAGTCTCGGCATTTTCAAGGATCATCACGAACAATTCGCCGGGCTCATAATCCCCTTCGCGGGAGAACCCCTCAGCTGAAAGTTCGAGCCTCGCGGCGAGTGACTTCTTGTCAGGCGGCAGGTTGGTGAAGCCGCCGCCAGTCAGCTTGGCCATTTCATAGAGGTGCTGAAGATCGCCCGGATTGGCGGCGCGAATGCGGAAGGTCAAAAGGCTTCTCCAAGGGCAAGACGGTGGAGCACCAGCGCGGATAATTTAGCGCGCTCCTCCAGCGAAGGGACGATCAGAAACTCGTCGGCGGAATGGATCGATCCGCCGCGAACCCCCATCGTATCGACCACCGGCACACCGCAAGCGGCAATGTTGTTGCCATCGCAGACCCCGCCAGAGCTTTGCCAGCGAATTGATTGCCCCAGCGCTGCACCGCAATCGCGGACCAGTCCGAACAGGCGTTCGGCGGGCGGGGAAAGCGGCTTGGGCGGGCGGCTGACCCCGCCGTGAAGTTCGATCACCACATCGTGAGCTACGCCAATTTCTGCGATCAAGGCATTGAAATGATTCTCGAACTGATCCTGCATCTCCGCCTCGCGAATACGGATGTTGAAGCGCAATATGGCCAGATCCGGGACGACATTATTGGCCCCGCCGCCGTCGATCCGGGCCGGGTTGATACTTAGTCCATCCTGCTCGATTGCTTTCAGCCGCAAGGTCATCGCCGCTGCCGCGACGATTGCGTTGCGGCCATCGTGCGGGTTGCGTCCGGCGTGGGCTGCACGGCCACGGAAGGTGACGCTGTAATTGCCGCTGCCGCCGCGCGCGCCCGCCAGCGTGCCATCAGGGAGCGCGGATGGCTCATAAGTAAGCGCCGCCAGCTTGTCCCTAGCGAGCGCAGCGATCAACGGTGCTGATGAGAGGCTGCCGGTTTCTTCATCGGAATTGATCAGCACATCATAGCCAATCGATGCTGCTGCTGCACTGCTTTCAATGGCGGCAAGCGCAGCCAGAACTACTGCAATTCCGCCCTTCATATCGGCAACGCCGGGCCCGATCAGCGTTTCACTGTCCAGCCAGTGCTGCGCCTGAAACGGGTGATTGGCGGCAAAGACCGTGTCCATATGCCCGGTCAGCAACAAGCGTCGCTGGGCCTGCGGGCGAACCTTGAGGACCAGGTGCTGGCCATACTCCACCGCCACTTCGCGCCCATCGGCCGATACGGCAGTGCGCGGCGCGGGGGCTTGCAGCGTCACTTCGCCGGGCAGCGCGCTGAACGCATCGGCCAGCAATGCGGCCTGCGCGGCAAGCCCGGCCAGATTTCCGGTGCCGGTGTTAAGCGCGCTCCACGCCTGGACTTGCTCCAGCATCGGTGCAGCGTCGATTCCGGCGATGAGCGCCTCTTCAAGGGGTGTAAGCTGTAGCATATGAAACCGGCTTTAGCCGAGCGGGATGAGCAGTCCAACCCCCCGGTTAGCGGTCTGCCAACCGGTTTCTTGAGATTGCCTTCCCTTCGCAGTTGCGGCATAGGCTGACCCATTCCTCCCCGGGATTGTCAAATTCCTGCTGCGCCGCGAAACACCGGCCCGGCTCCATGCGTTGCGAGGTATAATGAACGATCGGGTTGAACGGGCTGGTCTGCAGGTTGATGCGCAGTTGGCGGCCTTTATCGAAGGTGAAGTACTGGCGCCGATGGGCAGGATACCTGTTGATTTCTGGGCCGGATTTGCGGCACTTCTGGCGCGGTTTGTTCCGCAAAATCGCGCACTTCTGGCCAAGCGCGAAGCTCTGCAGGCGCAGATTGATGCCTGGCATATCGCCCGAGTCGGCAAGCCGCTGGACGGCGCGGAGTATCGCGCTTTCCTGAGCGCAATCGGTTATCTGGTGCCCGAACCCGCTCCGTTCAGCGTGTCTACCCGGAACGTTGACCGCGAGATTGCCGGGATGGCCGGTCCGCAGCTGGTGGTGCCGATGCTTAACGCCCGCTTCCTGCTCAACGCTGCCAATGCCCGCTGGGGTAGTCTGTATGATGCCTGGTACGGCACCGATGCGCTTGATGCTCCCGCCGCACTGCCGGGCGGCTATGATGCGGCTCGCGGCGCGGCGGTGATCAAGGCGGGGCGCGCTTTCCTTGATCTTTCCGTGCCGCTTGCAGGCATGAGCTGGGCCGATTGGGCCGGCGCGGGAACTCCTCCGCTGGCTGACCCGGGGCATTATCTGGGCCACAAGGATGGCGGATTGCTGCTGTGCCAGCATGGGCTGCATATTGAGCTGGTGCTGGATCGCAGTCACCCGGTGGGCGCAACCGACAAGGCTGGGATCGCAGATATCGTGCTCGAATCCGCCCTGACGACGATTTGTGATCTGGAAGATTCGATAGCGGCCGTCGATGCCGAAGACAAGCTGGCGGCCTACCGCAACTGGCTGGGCGTGATCCGGGGTGATCTTTCGGAAAGTTTTGAAAAGAGCGGCAAGACGCTGACCCGCGCGCTTGAGCC
>JAYVKX010000307.1:0-6510 GCA_043768005.1 Novosphingobium sp.
GACCGGATCAACATTTTTGCCGCGACCATGCTGGCGATGACGCTGGCGGTGCAGGCGCTGTGCGATCAGCTTGATGCAACACCTGATGAAGTGTTGATCGATGGGAATATGACCCCGCATGGCCGCCTGCCTGCGTGGATCTGGCCCGCCCGGGCGATAGTTGGCGGCGATGCGCTGGAGCCGTGTATTTCCGCCGCCTCGATTATAGCCAAAGAGCACCGCGACCGGCTGATGCGGGCCTATGCGGCGGCTCATCCGCATTACGGGTGGGAGCGCAACGCGGGTTATGGCACGGCGGAGCACCTTGCGGCCCTGCGCCGCCACGGACCGGCGCCGATCCATCGCCGCAGCTTTGCCCCGGTAAGGCAGTTGGTTCTGCTAGACTGAATTTTTTCTGGTTCGAGTCCAGATGGCCACACCACTACATATCGAGTCTCGGGCAGAGGGTGGGACTCTATATGCTGTGCCGGGCCTGTTTCGTTCGCGCGGCGCTTACCGCTTCTTAACCATGAATCGCTAGGGTTTGTGCGGAGTCGCTGCTTGACGGAGGCTTACGAATGACTCACCCTATGGGTCAATCTTGGGGGTTTGACACGGCGATATGGGACAAATTCTGGTAGGCGAACGGGCACGATTTCGTGCCGCGAAGGAAATCGCGCGCCAAGCTGACGTCAAAGCCGAGCTGCCGCTGGGGCAAATCATTCCGGGTGATTGCATCGCGGCTATGCGCAGCCTGCCCACTGCCAGCGTCGATATGGTGTTTGCCGATCCGCCCTATAATCTTCAGCTGGGCGGCGATCTGGCCCGGCCCGATGGCAGCCATGTTGATGCGGTGACGGACGATTGGGACAAGTTTGATAGCTTTGCCACTTATGATCAGTTCACCCGCGAGTGGTTGACCGAGGCGCGCCGGGTGCTCAAACCCAATGGCTCGCTGTGGGTGATCGGCAGCTATCACAACATCTTCCGCGTCGGTGCGATCCTGCAGGATCTGGGGTTCTGGATCCTCAACGATATTGTCTGGCGCAAGGCCAATCCGATGCCCAATTTCAAGGGCACGCGGTTCACCAATGCCCATGAGACGCTGATCTGGGCCTCGCAGGGTGAGAAAAGTCGTTACACATTTAACTACCGTGTTATGAAGACGTTGAACGATGAACTTCAGATGCGATCTGATTGGGTTTTGCCAATCTGCGGCGGACAGGAACGCCTGAAGCGCGACGGGGTGAAGGCCCATCCCACTCAAAAGCCCGAGGCGCTGCTCTACCGGGTGATGCTGGCTACCACCAACAAGGGCGATGTGATCCTTGATCCGTTCTTCGGCACCGGCACCACCGGCGCAGTCGCCAAGCGGCTGGGCCGCGAATGGATCGGCTGCGAGCGCGAGAGCCTGTACCGCGAGGTTGCAATGGAGCGGATCGAGCTGGCCCTGCCGCTGGATGAAAGCGCGCTGACCACGATGCAAGTTGGCAAAAGCGCACCCAAGGTTGCGTTTGGCCAGCTGGTTGAAACCGGCTGGATCACGCCGGGCGCGCTTGTAACTGACAAGAAGCGCCGCCTGTCTGCCAGTATCCGCGCCGATGGGTCGCTGCAGGCAGGAGCGGACAGCGGATCGATCCACAGCCTGGGCGCCAAGCTGCAAGGTGCGCCTTCGTGCAATGGCTGGACCTTCTGGCACATCGAGCATGAGGGCGAGCTCAAACCGCTCGATGCGATCCGCCAGCTCTATCTGCTGGCGACCGAGCCTTGAGCGATACGCTTTATCTGCGCCCGATTGCGCTGGCAGATTCGCCGCAAAGCGAAGTGGGCGAGGCGGTTCGGCTGGCGGGCGGGATGGTCTATGCCAGCCGGTTTGCGCTGATTATCCGTCGCGCGGGGCAGATCGTGCAGCGCAGCCGCATTGCCATGCCTGATATGGAAGCTGTGCTGGCGCAGTTGCCCGCTGGCCTTGCTGCGGAAGGCCGCACCCAATGGGCTGCGCTCAAAGCCAGCCATGCGCCGCTGCAACTGGGCGCGCGGACGATCCGGCTTGATCAGCCGCAGATCATGGGCATCCTTAATGTGACGCCTGACAGTTTTTCCGACGGCGGCAAATTCCTCGATGATCCCGATGAGGCCAACGCCCACGCCGCCGCGATGGTCGAAGCAGGCGCGGCGATCATCGATGTTGGCGGGGAATCAACCCGGCCCGGTGCCGCTGCGGTGTGGGAAGGGGACGAGCTGAAGCGCGTCATTCCCGCGATCGAGCGGCTGGCCGCGATGGGCGCAGCGATCAGCGCCGATACGCGCCGTCCGGCAGTGATGGAAGCGGCGTTGGGCGCTGGCGCGCAGATTATCAACGATGTTTCTGCCTTGCGCCACGATCCGCGCAGCTTGGAATTTGCGGCGCGCACGGGCGTTCCGGTGGTGCTGATGCACGCGCCGGGAGAGGGCGATGCCCTGCACGATAATGCCGATTACCGCGATGTGGTGCTTGATGTGTTTGATTGGCTGAAAGCGCGCCGTGATGCGGCGCTTGACGCGGGTATTGCGCAGGACAAGATCATCCTTGATCCGGGTATCGGCTTTGGCAAGTCGCTCGCTGAAAACCTCAGCCTGCTGAATGCTTTGCCGCTGTTTCATGCGCTGGGTCAGCCTCTGCTGGTGGGGGCCAGCCGCAAGCGGATGATCGGCGCGCTTTCAAACGAGGCAGCGGCGCATCAGCGGCTGGGCGGCTCGATCCTGCTCGCAGCCAAGGCGCTTGATGCCGGGGTCCAGCTGCTGCGGGTGCATGATGTGGTGGAAACGGTTCAGGCTCTGCGCGTGTGGCGCGGATTGCGCGATGCGGCGCTCACCGATTTTTGCCAGCTTCCGGCGGGTTAAGCCACTTCGCCAATCCCCAGATCGCTGAGCTTGCGATACAGCGTCGAACGTCCGATCCCCAAGCGCCGGGCAACCTCGGTCATCCGTCCGCGATAATGGCCGATGGCAAGGCGGATCACGTCAGCCTCGATCTCTTCCAGCGGGCGCAGATTGCCATCGGAGGTGTAGAGCATCACACCCACGCCTTCCTGCATCACATGGCCCGGAACATGGGTGTCATGGCCCAGCAGATCCGACAACTGGGGGAAATCATCTGCGGTCAGCGCATCGCCATCGCAGAACACCGCCGCGCGGAACAATACGGCCTGAAGCTGACGGACATTGCCCGGCCAGTCATAGGCGGCGAGCAGCGACAGCGCGCTATCGGTAATCCCCAGCGGGCGCAGGCCGGGCTGTTCACCGATCCGGGTCAGGAAATAGCGGGCCAGCGCGGAAAGATCGCCGGTCCGTTCGCGCAAGGGCGGCAGGCTGACATGGACCCCGCCGATTGCGGTGTAGAGCTCGGGCAGGAAATGCTCAGCCTCGACCAGATCCTTGAGCGGAAAGTTGCTGGCCGCGATCAGGCGCACATCCACGCGGAAGCTGTGACGCGCACCGATCGGGCGAACATCGCCGCGGCTCAGTGATTCGAGCAGGCGCTCCTGCACATTCAGCGGCAGCCGGTCGATCTCGTCCAGCGCCAACGTGCCGCCATCGGCATGTTGCAGCGCGCCGATCTGGCGATCGAAGGCACCGGGGAAGGCCCCTTTTTCATGCCCGAACAGCAATGATTCGATTGAATTACCCGGAACCCCGCCAATATTGACCATCCGGAACGGGGCCTTGGCGCGCGGCGAGGCCGCGTGCATCGCGCGGATCAGCATTTCCTTGCCGGTGCCGCTTTCGCCTTCGATCAGGACGGGAGTATGGCCGCGCGCGGCCTTGGCAGATACTGCAAGCGCCGCGCGAAACGTAGGAGCCGCGCCGATCATCGCATCGAAATCGAGGGTGCCGTGCATTTTTTCGGTGAGCGGCATCAGCTCGTTACGCGGGGCTTCGCGGGTGGTGGCAGCGCGCAGGGCCTGCATCAGCCGGTCCGGCGCGACCGGCTTGACCAGATAATCGCTTGCCCCGGCGCGCATCGCCTCCACCGCCAGCAGCGGCGAGGCGCTGGTGGTCAGCATCAGGATGGGCAGCGCCGGACGGCGGCTTTTGAGCTCTGCAATCAACGTGCAGGCATCATCACCCGGCACCCATTGATCCAGCACGATTGCGGCCAGCTGCATGCCCTGGCGCGTACCCAGCGTGGCAATCGCGGTTTCCGAATCGCGCACGACCAGCGTCCGCCACCCTTCACGGGCAGCCAATGCCGTGATGAGACGGCATTGCGCCGGTTCATCATCGATCAGCATCAGCAGGCGCTGTTCGAAATCCGCCATTGTTTCCCGTCAGACCCCCAATTGTGTCCAGTCGGCCATAGCGGTGAGGGGTAAAGACCGAATTAAGGCTGCCAATTATCGCTAGCCCCTTGAGCGGCAGGCGATGCAGCGATAGACGGCCATTTGAACCAGACACACACCATGCAGGGATCGGACTATGGCTTCAGGAAATGACATGAAGGCGGCGAAAACCACTTATTCCAGCTTCATTGGCCTCATCAAGATTGCGATCCCGGTACTGGCAATCCTGACCGCCGTCATCATCGCGCTGATTTCCTGACCTCGCTATGAACGAGGGGCAGCGTATCGCGGTTCTGAAGGAACGCGCGAGCGGGGAGAGCCGCGTTGCTGCGAGCCCCGAAATGGTCAGGAAATTCATCGCGCTGGGGGCCAGCGTGACGGTGGAAGAGGGCGCGGGTTACGGCGCCTCGATCGCTGATGCAGAATATGCCGCCGCCGGGGCCGAAGTGTGCAAAGCCGCCGCTGCCGTGAAGGGCGCGGACATCGTGCTGGGCGTACAAGGCCCGGATGCAAAGCTGCTTAAGGGCGTGAAAGCTGGTGCCTGGGTTGTCGCGGGGCTTGATCCGTTCGTGCAGCGCGCGAGGATCGATGAATATGCCGCTGCGGGACTTGAGGCACTGGCGATGGAATTCATGCCACGCATCACCCGCGCGCAGTCGATGGATATTCTGTCCAGCCAGTCGAATCTGTCGGGCTACAAAGCGGTGATCGCGGCGGCCGATGCCTATGGCCGGGCCTTTCCGATGATGATGACTGCGGCGGGCACGGTCAGCGCGGCCAAGGCTTTTGTCATGGGCGTGGGCGTCGCCGGGCTGCAAGCCATCGCCACCGCGCGGCGGCTGGGCGCGCAGGTTTCCGCTACTGACGTGCGCAGTGCCACGAAGGAACAGATCATGTCGCTCGGCGCCAAGCCGATTTTCGTTGAGAACGTCGCCGGGATCGAAGGCGAAGGCGCGGGCGGCTATGCCACCGAAATGTCCGATGAATACAAGGCAGCGCAGGCTGAACTGGTCTCCAGCCACATCGCCAAGCAGGACATCGTCATCACCACCGCGCTGATCCCCGGCCGCGCTGCGCCGCGCCTGATTACCGATGCGCAGATCGCGACGATGAAACCGGGCAGCGTGATCTATGATCTGGCGGTGGCGCAAGGCGGGAATGTCGAAGGCTCGAAGCCGGATGAGATGGTGGTGAGGCATGGGGTCAAGATCATCGGCTATGCCAACACCCCGGCGCATCTGGCGGCAGACGCCTCAGCGCTATTCTCGCGCAATCTCTACAACTTCCTCTCGGCCTTCTGGGACAAGGAAGCGGGCAAGCCAGTGCTGGATGAGGAAATCGGTAACGCGGTGCGGCTGACGCAGGGCGGGAAAATTGTGAGCGAGAGGTTGTTGGGGTGATGGCAAATTTGGGTTGCCGATTAGTAGCAGTTATAATCCTGCTTTTCGTTGCGCCGGGTCTTGCTCATGCTGAAAAAGTGAAGTCTCCGCACTACCTGACTGGAGTAGTCCCTTGGGTAATTTTAAAAGATCAGGTAGATTTACTTGGAGAAATTTCCGTAAAAAAGGGAAAAACGTTTTTAGAATTTGAAATAATTCCCGCTAATCTTTTCAAAAATCTAGTTGATATTCGATCATATGACGGAAAATTAATTGCTACTAAAAACACACAACTTATAAAATTGGATAGCAATGCAGAAATTTGGTGTACAACCAAATGGTTTGAATCGAGTGACTCTGCTGAGTTTCTAAAGCAAACAGGACTCTCCAATGCGTGTTTCCAAGATTCCGACGGCGATGGATCGGTAGATCAATATATCGAAAAAGATTTCGCCGGAATATATGGGAAATCCTACTTTAGAAAAGATCGGATATTAGTATCGCCAGTAAAACTGGAGTTGGTAAAATTGGAAGAATCTCAAGTACGATTGAAGTTATATATGGGGTATCTAGGTAATTATAATTTAGGAACTCTAGCACAATTCGGAACTTGTTTTTATAAAGATTCAACATTGAATGGTTACGGATGTTTCACTTCGTCTTCGGAAAGAAGTCAAACAAGTAAACTTAGTCTCCCTTCCGATGTTATGGTTCTTGGAGCGAGATTTTCGATCTTATCCACGAGTGGTGACTCACTCATAATTCGACAGATTACACCTGTTCGCGCGCAAAGAGTTGTTGTTCGCTAATTTAAGGTAAGTATAAATGGA
>JAYVKX010000308.1:0-8263 GCA_043768005.1 Novosphingobium sp.
CGATGCGGTCGTCCGGCTGGGCCTGGCCGCTGCCGCCCGCCCTTTACGCGTCCTGCTGGGCCAGATCCTTCAAGGTGAGGCCGGATCGGCGCAATGAACGCGGCCAGCTTTGGCCCCGGCGCGTTGCTGCTGGCGGGGCTGGCGGCGCGCGCGCTGGGGTGGCGTCCGGATGAATTCTGGCGCGCCACCCCGGCAGAGCTGGCCGCGATCCTTTCCCCCGGAGCCGGTGATACCGCCCCGCTTTCCCGCACTGACCTGACCCGCCTGATGGAGCGTGACCATGACTGACCCGGTAGACAGCCTGCTGATCGATGTGCGCGCCAATACGCAAGGCTTCGCCAGCGATGTCGCGGCGATGCGCGGCACCTTTGATGGCACGCTGGTCGATGGCTTTGCCCGCGCCGGCAATGTGCTGGAACGCGGCCTGCTCAGCGCGATCCGCAAGGGCAGCCTTGGCTTTGAAGACCTTAAGCAAGTCGCCTTCAACGTGCTCGATCAGATTGCGGCGCAGGCGCTGCAGGGCTTGTTCGGTTCGGGCGGCGGCAGTTCGGGCGGGCTGGGCGGGCTGCTTAATCTGGGCGGGCTGCTGGGATCGATCCTGGGCCTGCCCGGCCGCGCCACCGGCGGGCCAGTGTCGCCCGGGCGCGGTTATCTGGTGGGCGAACGCGGGCCGGAACTGTTCGTACCGACCAGCGCCGGACGGGTCGAGGCCAATCTGGGTTCTGGCGGCGCGCGGCGCGATGTGAAGGTTTCGATCACCATCGCTGCGCCAGCTGGCACCAGCGCCCCGCAGGCACTGCAACGCTCATCCCGCCAGGTCGCCAGCGCGGTGCGCCGCGCGCTGAGCGAATTCTGATCAACCAAAGGGGATTACCCATGGCTTTCTGGCTCGCTTCCCGGCGTGAAGGGCAGGATAGCGACTGGATCCAGCGCTTTGACCCGCGCTTCTGGACCGTCAATTTCCCGCGTCCGATGATGGCCTCGGTCATCACTACAGCGGCAGATGCGCTGCGCGTCGATGCCACGTTTCTGCGTCAGGGCGATCTTGCCGGATTGATCTGGGACAGCGTCGACCGTTTCGATCACCCGCTGCTCGCCTATGATACAAGCCGCGATTATTCGCGCACCACGCTGCGGTTTCGCTGGCGTTCGGGCGGGATCCTCGCGCTCAATGCAGTCAACGGCCCGACGTTGACGATCGAGGGCCGCGACGGTGCAGGGGCCGCGTGTAGCTGGTATGTCCGGCTGTGGAACTATGCCTCGGGCACGGCCACAGACGCACAGATCACACTGCCCTTTTCGGCGCTGTCGGGCGGCTTTCTGCTCCCGGCAGAGGCCGATCCGGTCCATCCTGCGGCGATCGACCGGATGTTCATCTCGCTGGTCGCGCCCGGTTATGTCGCAAACAGCACCGTGCCGCTTGCCGCCGCCGCCGAAGGCTGGGCCGAGCTTAGCGCCATCGCCTGCGACGGGCGCGGCGCGCTGCTGCCAATCGGCGATATCATCGTCCCCCCGCACGGGCTGGCGATCGCAACCGCCTATGACGATGGCTGCAACCAGACCCCGGCACGGCTGATCCGCAGCGCCCGCCAGCTCGGCTATCGCGGCAGTATGCTGCACTATGTCGGGATGAGCCACTTCATGCGGCTTGTCGCCAGCGGCGCGGAATTTCTCCCGCCCGCCAGCGGTGACCCGCTGTGCACTCCGGCGCGGGCCTGGCACGGTGATTTCTTTGCCCGCTGCAAGGCCGCAGGCTTCGCCCCGATTGCCTCGTTGTCCTATGAATTGCTGGCCCAGCATTGTCCGGCGGATTGGCAGCAGCGCGCCTCGGGCGGGGATCCGGCGCGGACCGGTTGGGATCCGCCATCGGCCCTGCTCTCGCCCGCCAACACCGCCGCGATGGCCTGGCTGCGTAGTGCCGCCACGGCATTTGTCGGGCTGATGAAGCAGGCCGGGGTCGCCGTGCGGTTTCAGATTGGCGAGCCGTGGTGGTGGATCATGGCCGATGGCCGGATCTGCCTGTATGATAATGCCGCCGTGGCCGCGCTGGGCGGCAGCCTGCCGGTTATCGCCGATCTGCGCCAGCCGCTGGATGCGCCGCGCAAGGCTCTGCTCGATTCTGCCGGAACGCTGCTGGCCGCCTCCACCACCGCCCTGCGCGATGCGGTGCGAGCTGCCGCTGCGCCAGCCGCCGCCGAGGTGCTGCTGCTGGCCTTCCTGCCGGGCGTGCTCGATCCCGCTATGCCCGAAGCGCGGCGGGCCAATCTGCCGATCGGCTGGGCCGCCCCCGCGTTCGACCGGCTCCAGCTGGAAGACTATGACTGGCTGACCGGCGGCGCTGATGCCCACCGCCGCACCGCCTATGCCCAGATCAATGCCCGGCTGAATTATCCCGCCGCTGCGCAGGATTATCTGGCCGGCTTCGTGTTCCAGCCCGCGCAAACCGATCAGTGGCGCCGGATCGATGCCGGACTGGATGAGGCCGCGCGGCGCGCCGTGCATGAACGCTTTGTCTGGGCGCTGCCCCAGGTCTGCCGTGACGGATATCTGCGCCTGCCCCAAGCTGAGGATGAGGACATTATGCTGCCTTTCGATGATGTGCCCTATCCGCTCGCGCTGGGCCGCGATGCTACCGTAACCCCCGAATTTTCGACCAGCGTGGCGGTAACCGCCTCGGGCTATGAACGGCGCAACAGCCTGTGGTCCGATGCGCGGCTGCGCTTCGATGTCGGTCCCGGGATCCGCTCCGAGGCAGAGCTTGGCATATTGCTCGCCTTTTTCCGCGCCCGGCGCGGCGCGGCGCGCGGCTTTCGGCTGCGCGATCCGACCGACTTCAGCTCCAACGCGATGACCGCGCCGCCCACCCGGGCCGATCAGCTGATCGGTATTGGCAACGGAGTGATTGCCAGCTTCGCGCTGGCCAAGCGCTATGGCGAAGGCGATGCGGTTCAGTTGCGCCGGATTACCCGGCCCGATTCGGGCAGCGTGCTGGTCAGCGTCGATGGTATCGCGGCAAGCGGCTGGGCGCTTGATCCAGCAGGGGTGATCACTTTCACCACGCCCCCTGCTTCGGGCAAGGCGGTCCGCGCCGGCTTCCTGTTTGATGTTCCAGCGCGGTTTGCCGAAGACCGGCTTGAAATTTCCGGCGCCGATTTTGCCGCAGGCGAAGCGCCCAGCGTGCCAATCATCGAAATCCGGGAAGCATCATGAGCCGGGTCTGGTTTGCGCAGCCCCTGGAAAGTGTCGCCACCTTCTGGCGGGTGCTGCGCCGTGATGGGGTGGCGCTGGGCTTCACCACCCACGACCGCGATCTGTGGATCGACAATATCCTCCACCGCGCCGCACCGGGGATGATCCCGTCCGCCATCCGCCGCTCAGCCGATTTCGAACCCGACAGCGCCGAGGTGCAAGGCGCGCTCAGCCATGATTCGATCTCTGCCGCCGATCTTGCGATCGGCCGGTTCGACAGCGCCCGCGTGCTGATCGGGCTGGTCGATTGGGAAACACTGGAAAGCCAGCTGCTCTATCGCGGCGCGATCGGGGCGGTGGCCGAAGAGGCGGGCGGCTTCACCGCCACCTTGCAATCGCGCAAGGCAGAGCTCCTGCGCGATCCGGTCCCGCGCACCAGCCCCAGCTGCCGCGCCGCCTTTTGCGGGCCGGGCTGCACGCTTTCTGCCGCCCGGTTTAGCCATGAAGCGATCATCACCGGGTTCGATCCAGCGCAAAACGCGGTTTCGCTTGCTTGCGCCGCCACCCCTGCCGCGCTGATCGGCGGCAGCCTGCGCTGGCTGGACGGTCCGCATGCCGGCACCGCAACGGATATCATCGCGCTATCTAGTGCGGCGCTGGTGGTTGATATTCCGCTCGATACGCCGCCTCCAGTTGGCACTAGGGCAGTGGTCCGCGAGGGCTGCGACCGGACCTTGCAAAGCTGCACCACGCGGTTTTCCAATGCGCTTAATTTTCAGGGCGAGCCGTTCCTGCCCGGCAATGATCTGGTTACCCGCTATCCCTCGCCAGTCCAATGAGCGGCGCGGCACTGGCCCGCGCGGCGCAGGCGCTGGTCGGGACAAAGTTCCGCCTCCACGGCCGCGATCCTGCAACCGGGCTCGACTGTATCGGGGTGTTCACCGCTGCATTGGCCGGAATTGGCCGCACTGCGCCGATCCCGGCGGGCTACACGCTCAAGCTGCGCAACTTTGAAGCCTGGTTGCCTGAACCCGCAGCCTGCGGCTTTGCCGCAACCCAGGACGCGATCATCCCCGGCGATGTCCTGCTGCTCGAACTTGGACCCTGCCAGCAGCATCTGGCGATCACCACTGGGGGAGGCCGATTCATCCACGCCCATGCCGGGCTGCGCCGGGTGATCGAAAGCTGTGGGCCGCTGCCGGGACCGGTCCGGCGCCAATGGCGCATACTGCCCACTGATTGAGGAAATTTCGCATGGCAACTTTGCTGTTCACAGCGCTTGGCACACTGATTGGCGGCCCGGTGGGCGGGGCAATCGGCGCGCTGGCGGGTCGTCAGGTCGATGCCCTGATCTTCGCGCCAGGCGCGCGCGAAGGGCCGCGCCTGAAAGAGCTGGCCATCACCACATCCAGCTATGGCACCCCGGTGCCCCGCCAGTTCGGGCGGATGCGGGTGGCCGGAACGATCATCTGGGCAACCGATCTTGCCGAACACCGTGACAAGCACGGCAACGGCAAGGGCAAGCCCGCAACGATCAACTATAGCTACACCGCATCGCTGGCCGTGGCCTTGTCCAGCCGTCCGATTGTCGGCGTCGGGCGGGTCTGGGCCGATGGCAAGCTGCTGCGCGGCAGCGGCGGTGACATGAAAGTTGCCGGCATTTTTCGCTGCAACACCGGCGAGGGCAACCAGCCGGCCGATCCCTTGCTCGCCGCTGCAGAAGGGGCAGCCCAATGCCCTGCCTATCGCGGCATGGCCTATGCCGTGTTCGAGGATCTGGAACTTGGCGAATTCGGCAACCGCATCCCGGCGCTGACTTTTGAAGTTATCGCCGATGACGGTGTTCTCTCGCTGGCAGACCTGCTTGACGGGGTGATCGAGGATAGCGATGCGGCACTTGAATTGCCCGGAATTGCGGGTCTTTCCTGCGAAGGGGCGCTATTTGATACGTTGGGCATGCTCGATCCGCTCTATCCGATGGATTGCAACGCCAGCGGCAACAGCCTGGCCATCGCCGCCGATCAGCTACAATCGGTCCCGCGGCTCCTGCCCGAAGCCGCCACCACCAGCGAGGAAGGTGCGTTTGGCGGCAACGCCGGCTTCAGCCGCAAGCGCGCGCCAGAAAGCGAAGCGCCGCTGGCCGTGCTGCGCTATTATGACACTGCGCGTGATTACCAGCCCGGCGCCCAGCGCGCATCGGGTCGCCCGCTGGCGGGGCAACCACGCACGATCGAGCTGCCCGCTGCAATGGAAGCATCCGAGGCGCGCAGATTGGTCGAACATGCAGCCCGCCGCGCCGGATGGGCCCGCCAGACCCTGTCCTGGCGGATTACCCAGCTCGATCCGGCGATTGCCCCGGGCTCGGTTGTTGCGGTGCCCGGCCATCCCGGGCGCTGGCGGATACGCGACTGGGAATGGCGGGCAAGCGGGGTTGAATTAACCTTGTTTCGCCTGGCCCCGACCGGCGCTCAGACGGGTCTGCCGGTCGATCCGGGCCGGGCCAATCCGGCGCTCGACCTACCGCTTGCCCCCACCGCCCTCACCGCATTTGAATTGCCGTGGGATGGCACCGGCAGCGGCACTTCGCCCGCGCTCTATGCAGCGGCTTCTTCCGCGCTCAGCAATTGGGCGGGCGCGGCATTATATGTTGATCAGGGTGATGGCGCGCTCCAGCCGCTTGGCCCCAGCGGACGGGGCCGCAATGTGCTGGGCACTGCGATCGACATCCTTGGCGCGAATGCCCCGTTCCTGCTTGATCGCAGCAAGACTGTCATAGTGGAACTGATCGGCGATGATCTGGTGCTGGTCGATGCAACGCTGCGACAGCTGGCGATGGGTGCCAATCGCGCACTACTGGGTAGTGAAATCATCCAGTTTGCCCGCGCTGTCCCGCTAGGCGCGCGGCGCTGGCGGCTTGAGGGGCTGTGGCGTGGGCGCGGGGGCACGGAAAATGCCGTTTCTGGCCATCTCGCCGGGGAAATTTTTGCTCTGCTCGATGGCACTGCCGTGGCGCTCGATCCCGAGGCCGTCGGCGCAGTCCCTGATAGCCTGATTGCGGCGATCGGCCTGGCGGAAACTGCGGCGGTCACCTCGCCCATTCGCCTCCGCGGGATTACCACCCGGCCACTCACCCCGGTTCATGCGACGCTGGATATTGCGGCGAGCGGGCAGGCGCGACTGGCCTGGGTCCGCCGCGCCCGCGGGGCATGGGATTGGCCCGATAGCGTTGCCACGCCGCTGGGCGAGCGCAGCGAAAGCTATCAGGTGAGCTTTGGCCCGGCGGCGGCCCCGCTCGCGAGGTGGGAAACTGGGGAAGCCCAGCTGATCATCGCTGCTGCTGCATATGCCAGCCTTCTGGCTGCTGCACCCGGGGGTAGCTTCACCATCCGCCAGCGCGGCGATCGCGGCATCTCGCTGCCGCTGACTATTCCCGCCCCCTGATCTACCACCCTCGCAAATCAATCCAAGGACCACATCCATGAGCGATCCGATCAGCTTCGACAGCCGCAGCACGCGGTTCGATCTGCCTTTCCTGTTTGCCGGGCAATCCCAGAAGGAAGGCTTTGTCAACGAATGTACCGCCCGCACCGATGCCTTGCTGCATTGCGCGATTGAGGGCGAGGCGGCCGTGCCGCCGGTTACTCCCCTTGATGGGACCAGTTGGTTGGTCGGCGCGGGTGCGACCGGTGACTGGGCGGGGCAGATCGGCAAGATCGCGGCGCGACAAAGCGGCAACTGGCTGTTCTTTGCGCCCCGCGACGGCATCCGGCTGCTCAACCGGTCAAGCGGGCAGGAAATCCGCTATCACGGCAGCTGGAAGATCGCTGCCCGGCCCACCGCGCCCACCGGCGGCACCACAATCGATACAGAAGCGCGGGCCACAATCACTGCCTTGATCGCCAGTTTGACCATAGCTGGTGTGATTCCCGCCAGTTGATTGACCTCGTAGACAAACATCGCCGTTTGCGGCTATATGGTGGGCAATCAACGCATTTTCACGTCATTTCATGGCGGTAGAGGCATAAAACGCGGCATTCTTGCAACAGTATGGAACTTTGCCTGCTTGCACCAGTTATTCTAAGAAGTTAGACAAACTGCCACTCGGTGGCTCTATCTCTATAATTAAGGGGAATACGAAAATGCGGAAACTGGTCATTGGTCTGGCGCTGGCCTCTACGGCCCTAGCCTCGCCTGCCCTCGCGCGCGATGATACATGGTACATCGAAGGTGACTTCGGCGGCATGATTGTCGAAGATTTGCCACTTTCGGTTAATGGTGTCGACGCTGGCACCCTCGATGCAAAGACTGGCTATGATGTCGGTGGGATTGTCGGATATGATTTCGGCGGATTCCGGCTTGAAGCTGAAACCAGCTATCGCCGTGCAAGCCTTGATGGTGCGCGTACCGCCGCTGGCGTGACGTCTGCTGTCACGGGTAACACCGATGCGCTGAGCTTCATGCTGAACGGCCTGCTCGATTTTGGCGCAGACGATGGTATTCAGGGCTTCATCGGCGGTGGCGCCGGGATTGGCCGGATCAAGGTTGCCAGCTCTTCTGGTCTGAATGATTCGGACACTGGCTTTGCCTGGCAGGGTCTGGCTGGCGTTCGCGCGCCGGTATCTGACAATGTCGATGTCGGTCTGAAGTATCGCTTCTTCAACGCCAGCAATGTCGATCTGATCAACACGCTGGGCCAGAATGTTGAAGGCCGTTTCCGTTCGCATTCACTGATGCTGACGCTGGGCTACAACTTCGGTGGCGCTCCGGAACCGGTGGCTCCGCCCCCGCCGCCCCCGCCGCCGCCTCCGCCCCCGCCGCCTCCGCCTCCGCCGCCGCCTCCTCCGGTGGCTGTGTGCAACAAGGGTCCGTACATCGTGTTCTTCGACTGGGATAAGTCGGACATCACACCCGAAGCGGCATCCATCCTTGACAGCGCCGTTACTGCCTATGGCAGCTGCGATCGCGTGCCCGTCATGCTGGCTGGTTATGCTGATCGTTCGGGCAAGCCCGCCTACAACCAGGGCCTGTCTGAGCGTCGTAACGCTTCGGTCACTGGCTATCTGACCTCGCATGG
>JAYVKX010000309.1:0-2338 GCA_043768005.1 Novosphingobium sp.
AAGTGGGAACCGGTTTTTCGCAAAAAATCGCGCGAGCAACAAAAATCAGCTGGAGCGCTTACCCTCCAGCGGTGGCGGCGGAGGCCAGCAACCCGCCAATTTCCATCACCGCCAAGCCGGGATCGAAATTGTAGGTAGGCAATTGTCCGCCAAGCCGGACCAGCGCGCCATGCGCTTCGATGATCCGGCCCTGCCCTTCGCGGCCTGCACCGGCCAGTTCTGTCGCCAGAACCGCACGGGCAAGTTCCACAGCGGCCTGCATTCGTTCCCGGTCCGGCCTTGCGCCGATCTCTTCGGCAAGAGCGCCGCGCAGAGCGAAGCTTTCATCCCCTTCGCGCAGCAGCTGGAGCATCAATTTGTGCAACGGGCCAAGCGCCTGGCCGACAAATTCGAGCGCTGCGCCGGGTGATCCATCGGCGGCGGTGAGGGCGGCGGCGCGGGTTGCGGCATCCGCCTCTGGTGCTTCACTGATCAGGATCGCCTCAACCTCACTGGCGGCAAGCGGGGCAAAGCGCAGCACCCGGCAGCGCGAGCGGATCGTTGGCAACAGCCGCCCCGGGCGATGCGCAACGAGCAGAAAAAATGTCCCGACCGGTGGCTCCTCAAGGCTTTTGAGCAGCGCATTGATCGCGCCTTTTTCCATATCATCGGCAGGATCGATGATGATCACCCGGCGATTGCCCAGCGTTGGCCGGGTGACAAGGCGCTGCTGCATCCGGCGAATCTGGTCGATGGTGATATTGCGCTTGGTCTGGAACGGCTTGCCATCGGCGCGCTTCTTCTCCTCGTCATCATTGGCGGGGAGGTGGGAAAGTGTAATGATATCAGGGTGCGCAGCGGCCCTTGGCTGCGCAATCCCTGCCTCTGCCACTAGTTCCGCTGCGGCAGCCTGTGCGAATCCCGCCTTACCGATGCCGCGCAAGCCGCTGAGTATCCAGGCGTGGTGCATCCGCGATGACGCCATGGCGCCGCGCCATTCGCTCCAGGCATCAGCGTGGCCGGTTAAAGTCATGCTGGCTGATCCAATAGAGGCCCAAGCGCAGCCAGAATCGCGGCGTGAACCGCCTCTTCACTGCCATCACCATCGATCCGGGCAAAGCGCTGGGGTTCGGCCTGCGCAAGCCGGGTGAAAGCAGCGGTTACGGCAGCATGGTAAGCAGTATCGCGTCCGCCAATCCGATCAGACTCACCGCCATCGCGCGCGTCGAGGCGGGCAGAGGCGGTCGCGGGGCTGACTTCGATCAGCAGGGTAAGGCCGGGCAACAAGCCTTGGCTGCCGATCTGGTGGAGTTCCAGCACTTCGGTGTCAGACAATCCCCCCCCGCCGCCCTGATAGGCCCGGCTCGAATCGACAAAGCGATCGCAGATAACCCAGCGCCCCTGTTCAAGCGCGGGCAGGATCAACCGTTCGACATGATCGGATCGGGCAGCAGCAAACAGCAGCGCCTCTGCGCGCGGATTCCACCCCGCGCCCGTGGTGCCGAGCAGCAACGCGCGGATTGCCTCTGCGCCCGGTGTTCCGCCGGGTTCACGCGTGACCACACAGGCGATCCCACGCGCCTGCAGCGCGGCAGCGAGCAGACGGGCCTGGGTAGACTTTCCCGCCCCCTCCCCGCCTTCCAGCGCGATGAATTTTCCCTTGGTCACGAAACCAGTCCTGCCAGTCCATTGATGAGCCGGTCAAGCGGTCCTGCTACGCCGACGCTGGTTGCGGCGACCAGCGGGAGCATATGCGGCGGCTGTCCCGCAATCTGCACCGCCAAGGCGGCAACCGGCGCGCCCTTGGCAATCGGCGCGCGAAGTGGCCCGTGATAGATTATCCGCGCGGTAATCGCAGGATTGCTGCCATGCGGCACCGCGACGGTAAACCGCCGCATGGTAGTGAGCGGAACAGTCCGCGCATCCCCGCCCTGCACCCGCGCCGCGCCGATCCTGGTACCCTGCCCCAGCAGGATCCGGCTGTTCCACGCTGCATAGCCCCACTCGATCAGCGCGCGCGATGCCTTGGCGCGAAGATCCTCGTTCTGGGCACCGGCGGTTATCACCACCAACCGCCGGCCATCGCGCTCTACCGCGCCAAGAAAATTGAACCCGGCCTCAAATGTATGGCCGGTTTTGATCCCGTCTGCGCCCGCAACTACCCCGGCGAACGGATCGTGGCTGGCAAAGCTGCGGCCATTCCAGACCATGGTGGAATGGCCGAAATAGCGGCGATAGAGTTGCGGGTGACTGCCAATCAATGCATCGGCCAGCAGCGCCAGATCGGCCGCGCTGACATAGGTTGCGCCGCGATCCGGCCAACCGTTAGGTGTGCCGAAATGGCTGTCCTTCATTCCCA
>JAYVKX010000310.1:0-7822 GCA_043768005.1 Novosphingobium sp.
GGGCTGGCGGGGCCTTGGGGCCGCAAGCCGCCAGCGCGCCCAAAGCCGCGATAGCCCCGCATATGAGGATATTCTGCCTGACTTGCGCGATCATTAAATATCCTTCTTACCGAACCGCCCGGATCAGCGCGCATCATGCCTGCATCCTGCTTTCGCTGCGATGAAGACACAGACACTAGCCGCGCCGTCACTAGCCGCGCCGTCCCTAACCGCAAAACCCAGCAATGAAAATGCCCGGCGCGCCAGATGGCGCGCCGGGCACGATGGTTGCCCTGTCAGGCGTCAGATCAGCGACGATCGCCCATAAACCGCAGCAGGAAAACGAACATATTGATGAAATCGAGGTAGAGACTCACCGCACCCATGATGACCGCCTTGCCGGCATAATCGGTGCCGGCAACGTGCGCGTATTCTTCTTTGAGCCGCTGGGTGTCATAGGCGGTCAGCCCGGCAAAGATCCCGACGCCCAGAAAGCTGATCGCCCAGTAAAGTGCGGGTGATTTCAGGAAGATGTTGATTACCGAGGCAACGATCAGCCCGATCAGCCCCATGACAAAGAAGCTGCCCATCGCCGAAAGATTGCGCTTGGTGGTGTAGCCGACCAGACTGAGGCCAGCAAAAGCGGCCGAAGTGGCAAAGAAGGTCGCCGCGATCGAACCGCCGGTGTAAATCAGGAAAATATAGGACAGCGACAGCCCCATCGCGACGCTGAACGCCCAGAACAGCGCCTGCAGCGTTGCCGTCTGCATCCGGTTCAGGCCAAAGCTCATCGCCATGACAAAGCCAAGCGGGGCCAGCTGAATGATCCAGCCAAGCGGTGTCCCCATCGCCTGCGCGGCAAGGCCCGAGCGGGCGAACAGCAAGGCGACTATGCCCGACAGCAGCACGCCAGAAGACATGTAGTTGTAAATCGAAAGCATATGACGGCGCAGCCCCTGATCAAGGGTACCGGCCGAGCCGATAATTTCGCCATTGAGGCTCGGAGACGCGCCGAAGCCAGTCCGGGTGGGCTGGGGGTCGTTCCAATTGGCCATGATGCGATAAACTCCCTATTTGCCCCAACGCCATAGCGGGGCAACAAAAGTGAATATCGGCGGTGTGCGGGCCGGTTTCAAGTAAAACCGGACAAGTCATTGTCGCCAATTGTATCAGCGCGCCTCGCGGGCCATTTCCGCGCTTCGCTCCGCCGCGCCCTTCAGCGTGGCCTTGACCAGCACGGCAAGCGCGGAATCGGCATCAAGGACATCCAGTCCGACCTGCGTCACCCCGCCTGGGCTGGCGACCCGGCGGGCGAGTTCTGCGGGCGAATGGGGTGCGGCCGCCGCCAGCGCGCCCGCGCCTTCAACCATAGCCACCGCCAGGCGCTGTGCCTGTTCAGGGTCCAATCCCAAGGCAGAGGCGCCCCGCGCCAACGCATCGATGAACCGATAGACAAACGCCGGGCCAGAGCCTGCCAGCGCGGTAACCAGATCAAACTGGGCCTCATCCGCCAGCCATTCGGGCGTGCCGAGCGAGGTCATCAGTGCGGTGACCGCTTGCTGCCCTGCCCCATCAAGCCCCTGTGCATAGAGCGCGATCGGCGATTTTCCTATGGCAGCGGCCAGATTGGGCATGACCCGAACCAGCGCCCCGGCATCTGGAAAGCGCCCCGCAAGGCTATCCAGCTCCACCCCGGCGAGGATCGATAGCACCACGGTGTCCGGGCCAGCCAGCCGAGCAACTGCGGGTGCGATCTGATCCAGCAACTGCGGCTTGACCCCCAGCAGGATCATCGCAAACGGGCCAGCCGGCAAAGCCCGCAGCAGCGTCACCCCGGGGGGTGCCTCAGGCAGCTGGGGATCGACCACGGTGAGCCGGGCCGGATCCATGCCGCCCGCCAGCCACCCGGCCAGCATCGCCCCGCCCATATTGCCGCAACCGACCAGCAATACAGAGGCGGGCCAATCCGCCATGATCTCAGGCTTCGCCCGCTGCATCGACCAGCGCACTGGCCAGCGCTTCTGCCGGGGTCTTGTCGCCCCACAGGATGAACTGGAAGGCGGGATAGAAGCGGTCACACTCATCAACCGCGGCTTCCACCGCCGTCTGTGCCTGCGCCAGGCTGAGCAAGCCATCATCGCCCAGCATCAGCCCATGCCGGTACAGCAGCACGCCGCCGCTGGACCAGACATCGAAATGGCCGACCCACAGCTGTTCGTTGACCAGCGCCAGCACTTCAAACATCGCGGCGCGCTTATCATCGGGCACCCGGATATCGGGCAGACACAGCAGCTGCAGCACGTGATCTTCGCGCCGCCAGATGCCGCGGATCGTGTAATTGGCCCAGCTGCCCTGGACTTCGCCCGAAATCTCGTCCTCGCCGACAAATTCGCACGGCCAGCCGCGCGCCTCGAACAAGGAGGCGAGCATATCGACGGGTGCGGCATCGTCATCCCGATCGATTTCGCGGTTGCCTGTCATCATCGAACCCAATTCGCCTTTTCTCTCGACTTGCGGGCTGAATGCGTCGGCAGGTATGCTTCCGACAATGGAGGGTTAACGCACGGTTGCGCAAAACTCGACAAGCCTGTTCACAAAGTGTGGAAAAGCCGTGGATCGGATCCTTTCCGGCTTATTTTCCGGTCAGCGCATCGACCACTTGCCCGGCCGGGCTGGTCCACACGAAGCTTCCGCTCACTCCGGCGCGGCGCAGCTGGGTAACATAGCTGTTTGCTGCGGCTTCGCTTTCAAACGGGCCGGTCAGCAGCCGGTTGGTCTGGCCCCAGCCGCTGATAAAGCCCTTGCGGCTGCGCAATGCCTCAGCCTCTTCACGGTTCAGCTTGCGCCAGTCAAAGCCCAGCGCCTGCTTGTCGCGCCCGGTGGCCAGTTGCACCCAGATCCGGCTGGGGTGGCTGGGCGGCGGCGGAGCAACGACCTTGCAATTGGCCGCCGCCTTTCCGGTCACGCCTGGCTTGCAATTGGGCAAGTCCTTGGCGAGATCAGCCGCAGACCGGGTTGGCGCGATCCGGCGGATATCAACCGCGCCAGACACCGGCACTGCCTCACGGCTGGGTGCGCCAAGATCAGCAAAGACATCAGAAAGATTGCGTGGTCGCGGTGTTCGCGCAGGTGTTGGCGCAGGTGTTGGTGGCGGGCTCGCCTGGGCCAGATCAAAATTGCCGATAGCGGGCTTCGGCTCGATCGGTTTTGGCGGAACAGGATCAAGCACGGCGAAGCCCGGGCTAGGCGCTGTTGCGGCCGGGATTACCACCGGTGGCGCTGCCAGCGGAGCGACGACAACCGGTGGCGGCGCAAGCGTCACTGCAGGCTTGGGCAGGTTTACCGCCAGCAGTACCGGGGCCTTGGTCACTTCGCGGGTTGGCACCGGCACAGGCGGGGCGGCGGCAAGCGGGGTTGCGGGTTTGCCGCGCGCATTTCGTGATTTGCCATCACGGCCCAGCGGCTGACCTGCCGGAACCAGCGCCCGATCAGCCGAGGCCAGCGCGCGGCGCGGTTTGGAATAGACCGCGACCCGCGGATCATCGAGGCCGATCTCTGCTGCTCGCGGAAACCGCCCGGCACTCGCCGCAGCAGCTTGCTGCGCCGGGGTCAACCGGGGCATATAGCGCAGATAGGGCGTGATCGCGGCGGCAAGGTCTGTTGGCATGGTGGCGCGGGCGATCGATTCCGCCTCGTCCGCCAAGCCCAGGATGGCAAAGGAAAACGCCCGGATCCGCCAGGCTGCCTTGTCCTGCCGTTGGAGCAAGGGGGCGAGCGTGGATTCCATCGCGCGGCGATCACCATAGATCGCCTGGCTCAAAGCCAACCGCCGCGAAGCCTCGTCATTGGGTCCGGCGCTCAACGCTTCGCGGTAATAGGCTTGCGCGGTTTCATTATCGCCAACCAGATCATAAGCAAGGCCGCGTTCGGACAGCAGCATCGGCTCGATCAGCCCCGCTGCCTCGGCCTCGGCAAACAAGGGGATTGCGGTGAACGGATCACCATTGCGGACATAGGCCCCGGCCAGCCCCGCCTTGACCTTGGGATTACCTGGCGAAAGCGTATCGGCTCGCTGATAAAACCCGACCGCAGCATCAATATCGCCCATTTCAAGCGCCGCCTTGCCCGCATCGATCAGCGCCAGCACATCGCGCGGATCGCGGCCCAGCCGACCCAGCGCGGTGTTCAATTTCATGCTGCCTTCGCCCGGCACCTGCTGAACTACAGGGCTGGAAATCTCGTCAATATCGTCCGTTTGCGCCGCCGCGAGCGAAGGGCTTAGCCCGATCGCTGCCAACAACACGCGGCCCAGCACACGGTTAAACCGACGCTGGGAAACGGAACGGGCTATGGGCATGATCAAGACCTGTCGATACCACCGCCAGCATGACGGAACGCGCAACCTCTACAAGCTGGCAGCTAACGCTGGCCAGCTTAACCTTGGTCGAACAGTCTCCGGTTGTTTCATCCTGCCGAAGGCCTGAGGCAAATGCGATCTACTGGTTGTTCTGACGGCCCAGGAACCGGGGAATGCTGATCGATGAACCTTCATCGCCATCATCATCCTCGTCCTCATCCTCGCTGGCGGCGCGGCCCCCGCGTGAAAGATTGGCCATCCGTTCAAACAGGGTACTGCCCCCGCCGCCGGGCGCGCGAGGCGCTGGCACAGCCTCTTCCTCGGAATTAGCCAGCAACCCGCGGCGGCGACCGGGAAGGGTCGGCGAAACCGGCGCATCTTCATCAATCAGACGCGACGCATCAAGCAACAGCTCATCGCTGCCGCCTGAATTTTCGCCAGCAGTTTCAGCGCTATCGCCTGCACCATCGCCCACCTCGCCAGTTTCCCCTTCGGCCTCAAGCTCAAGCTCAAGCGGCTCTCTGGCAGATGTCGCCGCATCGATGCTGGTTTCAGCATCGTCCCAATCATCTTCCTCAGCGTCGCTGGCTGCGGCTTCATAGGGGGCGGTCAATTCGATTGGCTCCGGCGCGCTTGCTGCAACGGGTTCCGGCACGGCAGGAGCGTTGTGCCGTTCAAACAGCGGCTCAGCTGCGGCAGGTACTGCCATCGAAGGCCGCGCAGGGCCCCGCGAAGTGCCCATGTTGAATGGGCGCGAAGCTTCCTCGGCCATTTCAGAGGTCTGTTCGATCCCGGTGGCGACCACTGAAACGCGGATCTTGCCCTGAAGATCAGGATTGAATGCACTGCCCCAGATGATGTTCGCATTGGGATCAACCAGCTCGCGGATGTGATTGGCGGCTTCATCAACTTCGAGCAGCTTCATGTCATCGCCGCCGATGATCGAGATAATCACCCCCTTAGCGCCCTGCATCGAAACGCCATCGAGCAACGGATTGGCGATGGCGCGTTCAGCCGCTTCCAGCGCGCGGTTTTCGCCGCTGCCTTCGCCTGTGCCCATCATCGCCTTGCCCATCTCACCCATGACCGAGCGGACGTCAGCGAAATCAAGGTTGATGAGGCCGGGCATGACCATCAGATCCGTGATCGAGCGGACGCCCTGCTGCAGCACCTCATCGGCCAGCTGGAAAGCTTCCTTGAAAGTCGTGTCTGCCTTGGCCACCAGGAACAGATTCTGGTTGGGTATGACGATCAGCGTATCGACGTGCTTTTGCAGCTCCTCAATCCCGGCATCTGCAGCGCGCATCCGGCGCGTCCCTTCAAACAGGAACGGTTTGGTGACAACGCCCACGGTCAGCACGCCCTTGTCACGCGCCACCTTGGCAATGACCGGGGCTGCACCGGTGCCAGTGCCGCCGCCCATGCCCGCCGCGATGAAGCACATATGCACGCCTTCCAGCGCGCGTTCGATCTCAGCCTGGGTTTCCTCTGCTGCCGCGCGGCCGACTTCAGGACGCGATCCGGCACCTAACCCCTGGGTGATATCGGGGCCAAGCTGGATCCGGTGTTCCGCCACCGAATTGTTGAGCGACTGCGCATCGGTGTTGGTGACGACGAAATCGACCCCCTCGATCCCGGCAGCGATCATGTTGGCAATCGCGTTGCCTCCCGCCCCGCCAACGCCGATCACGGTGATGCGCGGACGAAGTTCCTCCACAGCAGGCGGTCCGATATTGATGCTCATGGCGCTCTCCTGGCAGGCACGCGAAGTGTAAATACAATTGCGAAGGTGTTTGCACCGTTCGAATCAGCGAATCAAAGCCCAATTAACCTTTGTCCACAGCCAGCTGCGCTGTTTGGGACGGTAATTTGCGGGTCAGAAATACTCTCTGGCAGCACGAAACACTCTGTTAATCAGCCCAAGCCCGGAATAGCGCATAGTCGGCTGATAGCTCGGCCCGATAGCGCGGATATCCACCGGATCAGCTGCGGCATAGATAACCAGCCCTGCCAGCGTCGAAAATCCGGGCGTGGCATGGGGATCGGGCAGACCCTTGAGCTGCGGCGGACGGCCGATGCGAACCGGCTTGCCCAACGCGCTCTGGGTATAATCGGCCAGCCCCGCAAGCTCTGCCCCGCCGCCAGTCAGCACCACTTGCTGCCCGCGCTGGCCGGTAAAGCCCATGGCTTTCAGCGCCCGGCCAACCTCATCTGTCAACAGTGCCAGCTGGGTGGTGATGACTGAGATCAGTTCGGCCCGGGGAATGCGGTTCTTGTCATCCGCATGGCGCGCGATCGGCCCGGAACCTTCATCGCCCGGCGCATTAATCGGAATCATCTCGCGGTGGTCGGTCGGGCTGGCGATAGCCGAGCCATGAACACACTTCAATCGCTCGGCTTGAAACCGCCGGATTCCGAAGGCCGAAGCCACCGCATCGGTGATATCGCCCGAACCCATCGGGATCGCGGTAAGCCCCAGCAGCATGCTTCCGGCATAGACCGCAACATTGGTCACTTCGCCGCCAAACTCGACCAGCGCTACGCCCAGCTCCCGTTCTTCGGCGGAAAGGCAGGCAAAGCCCGCCGCGATCGGCGAAGCGACCACCGCTTCCACTTCAAGATGCGCGTTCTGCACCGCCTCGGTAATGTTGCGTACCGGTGCCCCATCGGCGAGCATGACGTGAATATCGACCCCCAGACGCTCGGCATGAAGGCCCTTGGGATCAGACACGCCATTGGCCCCATCCAGCGTGTAATGTGCAGGCTGCGCATGCAGCACCATCCGTCCATCGGGCTGGATTACATCGCGCGCCGAAACCAGCAGATGTTCGATATCGTCAGCCTCGATCCGGCGGCCACCGATCTCTACCTCGACCTGTGCGATCTGGCTGGCGAGACCCGCGCCTGAACAACCGATCCACACGCTGGTGACAGAGGTATTGGCCATCTTTTCAGCGCGTTCCACCGCATCACGCACCGCATAGGTGGCGGCCTGCATATCAGTTACATAGCCGCGCTTGATCCCTTGCGCCGCGCGGTGACCAGAACCCAGCACGATCATCTCGCCCGTTTCGGATATGCCGGCGATCATCGCAGAAATGCGGAACGAGCCGATATTGACGGCACCAATGACCCGGGAAATACGCGGCGCGGCCATCAATTCTTCTCCCGTTCGGTCTTGGGCGCGGTTGCTGGCTTAGCTGCTTCGCCGGGCTTTGCCACCGGCTGTTCGACTGGATCAGTCCGGCCTGGTACGCGTAGATAGATCCGATCCGGCGCACGCATATCAAAGGCCGCAACCTTGCCGCCGAGCAGCCGGTTGACCCCATCCAGCCGGGCGAACGACATCAGCGCGGTGCTGGAAGGGCGCTCTCCTTCTGGCAAGGCAAGGATCTGCCCGGTCTTAAAGGTCAGGTTCCAGCGGCGATTGCCCACCCATTCAGCCTCGCGCACTTGCGGCTTCAAGGCAGGCGCTGCACCCAGCAG
>JAYVKX010000311.1:0-2264 GCA_043768005.1 Novosphingobium sp.
TCCATGGGGGAGCGTTCAGCATAGGCTGGCTCGCCCACCCGTTCTGAAACCTGACCAACCCCGATAATCACCGGGGTAGTGTCTGCCACCTGGCTCACAGCACTTGCCCATCATCAACGGTCAGCATTGATCCGGTGACATAGCGCGAGGCATCGGACGCGAAGAACAGCAGCGGCCCGTCCAACGCCTCGATCGGGGTCAGGCGGCGGCGGTGGAAGCTGGCAATCTGCGCTGCGCCGCCCGGCGTATCGAACCAGTCGTCGGAAATCTCGGTCTGGATATAGCCCGGCTGGATGGTGTTGACGTTGATCCCCTGGCGGATCCATTCGCGGGCAAACTGCCGCCCCAGATGCGCCACCCCGGCCTTGCCCGCGGCATAGGCGCTATCGCCCTGCCCGGTCAGTTGCGCGGTGATCGATCCGATCAGCACGATCCGCCCGCGCTCATCCTCGCGGAAATTGGCAGCGATCATCCGCTTCGCCCCTTCGCGTGCGGTGAGATAAAGCCCGGTGAAATTGGTTGCGATCACGCTGGCAACGTCTGCCACGGGAAGTTCGGTTGCGCGCCCGCCGATGGCGATTCCAGCATTGGCGATCACCGTATCGATCGTCCCGAAATGCGCCTCGCCCGCATCATAGGCGGCGATGATCGAGGCATCGCTGGTCACATCAAGCGGCACCGCCAGCGCCGCTTCGCCCAGTTCCTGCGCCAGCGTCGCAATCCGCTCCACCCGCCGCGCGCCAAGCACCACCCGTGCACCGTGGGTAACGAACAGTCGGGCAAAATGTTCGCCCAGCCCCGATGAGGCCCCGGTGATGAGCGCCGTGCGGCCTTCGAGGGTTCTTTGCATGGGCCGTTCCTGCGCTGATGTGCTGATTGCGCTCAAGCCGGAAATTGTCTGGTGGGTCAAGCACGCACGCCAGACCGGGCGGGCAACGTCGCAGCTCAGATGATAGCTGATCATCGGCGGCGCGGCAGTGGGGGCGATCGTCACCGGCAATTCGGTGCACGGGCTGAATGCCATCGCCAGCTCATTCGGCAAGATTTTCAAGGGGCCAAAACACAATAAGCAGGATCATATCGACGTAATTATCCTGACCACCAGACTGATGAAGCTGCTGCGCGCTGAAGGCCTGGTAGCGCTGCAAAGCCATGTCACGGAACCCGTCAATTCTGCCATATTCGCAGAATTTCCGCGCCTGTTGGGCAACAAGCCGCTGATCGCGCTGATCTGCGATACGCTGACGCTGATCGTCATCTCATCCGGCACGCTGGAAACCCATGCGGTGGAAGAGGTGATGGACAGTGCGATGAAAACCTATTTCCACGAGATCAATCAGCCGCACCACGCTTTGCAGGGGCTGGTCGATGCACTGCCCGCACTGGGGATCGTCGCCGCGGTGCTGGGCATGTTCAAGACCATGGAATCGATCGACAAGTCGCCCGCGATCCTGGGCGGGATGATCGGATCGGCGCTGGTCGGCACCTTCATGGGGGTGCTGCTGGCCTATGGCATGGTCGCGCCGCTGGCCGGGCGGCTGAAACAGGTGATCGATGCGCTGCGGGGCGCTATGCCATGGCGGCCCCCAAGCGCGCCAGGAACGAGCTGTTCCCGCCGATCATCGACAAGAAGATCACCATGGTTGCTGCCGGGCACCAAGCGGAGCGTGGAAGGTGGCCGATGCCGATTTCGTCACCGCGATGCTGGCGCCGCGATCTGCTTCGGGTTAGTTTCTGTGCCTGCAATCCCTGCAGCAAGGACCGACCACATGCCCAGCGGAAGTTGCCTGTGCGGCGCGGTGGCCTTTACCGTCGCGGGCGCGCTCAATGCCCCCGATGCCTGCCACTGCGGGCAATGTCGCAAGCAATCGGGGCATTACTGGGCCTCGACCGACGTCCCAAAGGCGGCGTTGACGATCACTGGTGAGGATCAGCTGAGCTGGTATCACGCATCGCCAGACGTGCGCCGCGGGTTTTGCCGGAACTGCGGCAGTTTCCTGTTCTGGGATCCGCCCGCCCGCAATTCGATTGCGGTGGCGATGGGCGCATTTGACACACCGACCGGAACCAGCCTGCACTGCCACATCTTCGTTGCCGATCAGGGCGATTACTACACCATCGCCGACGGCCTGCCGCAGACCCCGCAATAGAACTTAGCCGAAGATAAAGTCAGTGGCAGTAAGTGTGCTCATATCGGTGCCCAGCAGCGCAATGATATCGTTATTGCCGATCACGATATAGCCAGTCGTACTGCCCTGCGGCTG
>JAYVKX010000312.1:0-2221 GCA_043768005.1 Novosphingobium sp.
GGCCATGGCCGAGGGCGATTATCGCTGGGCCAGCGAACTGCTCAACCACGTGGTCTTCGCTGACCCAGCCAATGCTGAAGCCCGCGCGCTGCTGGCCGATAGTTACGAGCAGCAGGGCTATCAGGCCGAAAGTGGGATATGGCGCAACCAGTTCCTGTCCGCCGCGCGCGATCTGCGCCAGGGTTACAAAGCGCCCGCCGGATCGGGAAGCCAGAGCCAGGATCTGATCGCTGCGGTGCCCACGCAATTGCTGATGGATTCGGTCTCCACCCGCTATGATCCGGCGCGAATGACTTTGCCGCGGCTGAACATCAACATCGAGCTGACCGACCGGGGTGAGGTGATCGGGATCGAAGCCGGTAAAACGGTGCTGCTGGCCCGGGTCGGCCAGCCGGTGGCCAATCCGGCAGTCGTGATCAAAGGCCCGCGGCGGCTGATCCTGGGACTGCTTTTCCTCAAACTGCCGCTGGCGCAATTGCAAGCGGCCGGGCTCAAGGTCGAAGGCGATCCCGCCGCCATTGCAGCATTGCAGGCCGCGCTTGACCCGGTGCCGAATGGGTTCACTATTGTTGAGCCTTGAAACGCAGCAGCGGATGCGCTTGATTGCCCGGCCATTCGGCGAGGGGCGATCTGCGCATGTCTTTCCGTTTCAATTGCGGCAAACCCGAACGCAATGAAGTTGCGGCACTGAGCAGATTGGCCGCGGAACTGCCCGGCGACTGGGCCCTGTTCACCAGCATCCCGCGCCATATCACTGGGCAGGGATCAAAGGGCCGCGAGATCGATGCGCTGGCCTTGTCCCCGCTTGGTGCGGTTGTGATTGAACTCAAAAACTTCGGGGGCCTGATCACGATTACACCGGTTGGCGAGTGGCTGGTTGGCGGCCAATTGATGACAGATCCCGGTGGCCGTCCGCAATACCCGATTCAGCAAACCGGCAAGGCGGCCCAGACCTTGAAATCTGCTTTGGGCGATGACTTGAGGTCGGTCTATATAGAAGCCTGTTCGATCGCGACCGCGCCAAGCGCGCGGATCCAGTTCGCAGACCCATCGCGTCCGCAGCCGGTCATGGCAATGCACGATGCGGTATCGGGTATAGAAGCCCTGGCACGAAAGACGCGCGGCGTATCCTATCCTGCGCTGCAGGCATTTTTCCGCCTGATCGGACACAAAATTCCGCCGGCGCTTGACGCAACATGGCAGGCAACGCCCGCTGCGAATGCCCGCAAACCGCATTCCATTCAGCGCAGTAAGCCCCGCCGATATTCGGACCATCGCCAGGGCCACTTCGATCACCGTCGTCCCCAGCAGCGATCCAGCCCGCTGAGGTGGTGGCTGCCGCTGGCAGTAATCGCCGGATCGTTGCTTGGCGGGTTGATCCTGACAATTTCCAATCAAAACTGACCGGGCCATGCCTTTTCAAGACCAATCGTTGGCTGCCACTCTTGACCCAGCCTTGTTCCGGTTCACACTGACCGCGACCTGATGAAAGGATCCCTCAATGCTCACCCGCACTCTCGGCAGCTCCGGCCTGTCGGTTTCCCCGCTTGGCCTCGGCTGCATGGGCATGACCTGGGCCTATGGCACTGCGCCCGACAAGGCCGAGATGATCGCCCTGCTGCGCGGCGCGGTGGAGCGCGGGGTGACCTTCTTTGACACCGCCGAAGTCTATGGCCCGTTCACCAATGAAGACCTGCTGGGCGAAGCGTTCGAACCGCTACGCGACCAGGTGGTGATCGCCACCAAATTCGGGTTCGACCTCAAGGCTGATCCGGCTCAGGGCCCGCGCGCCAATAGCCGGCCTGACCATATCCGCGAAGTGGTCGATGCCAGCCTCAAGCGGCTGCGGACAGACCGGATTGATCTGCTCTATCAGCACCGGGTCGATCCCGAAGTGCCGATTGAGGATGTGGCGGGCACGGTGGGCGATCTGATCCGGGCCGGAAAGGTCAAGCATTTCGGCCTGTCCGAAGCCGGCGCCGAGACCATCCGCAAGGCTCATGCGGTGCAGCCGGTGGCGGCGCTGCAAAGCGAATACTCGCTGTGGCAGCGCGAGCCGGAAGGCGAAATCCTACCTTTGCTGGAAGAGCTCGGGATTGGCTTTGTCCCCTACAGCCCGCTGGGCCGCGGTTTTCTGACCGGGGCAATCACTGCCGATACGGTGTTTGAGAAAGGCGATTTCCGCACCCGCCTGCCGCGTTTCCAGGCTGACGCGATGGCC
>JAYVKX010000313.1:0-3556 GCA_043768005.1 Novosphingobium sp.
ATGTCGAGATGTGCCCAGGGGGTGCCCTTTTCGACATAGCGCAGGATGAACTGCGCCGCGGTGATCGAGCCGCCTTCGCGCGGGCCGACGTTCTTCATATCGGCAATCGGGCTGTCGATCAGCTTGTCATAGGCCGGGCCCAGCGGCATCCGCCACAGCCTGTCGCCAGACGTATCGCCCGCTGCGAGCAGCTTGCCCGCCAGCGCATCGTTGTTGGAATAGACCGCGCCATGCTCATTACCCAGCGCGATGATGATCGCGCCGGTCAGCGTGGCCAGATCGATCACTGCTGCAGGAGAGAACTCCCTCTGCACCCAGGTGATCGCATCGCACAGCACCAGCCGCCCTTCGGCATCGGTATTGATAACCTCAACGGTCTGCCCGGACATCGAGGTAACGACATCGCCCGGGCGCTGCGCCTTGCCATCGGGCATGTTTTCAACCAGCCCGCAGACGCCGATGACATTGGCCTTGGCCTTGCGGCCCGCGAGCGCCAGCATCGCGCCAGCAACGGCGCCGGCGCCGCCCATATCCCATTTCATGTCTTCCATCCCGGCGGGCGGCTTGAGCGAGATACCACCGGTATCAAAGGTCACGCCCTTGCCGACAAAGGCGGTCGGCTTGGTCCCGGCGGCCCCGCCGTTCCACTGCATGACCAGCAGCTGCGGCGGCTGGGCCGAGCCTTGCGAAACGCCCAGCAGCGCGCCCATCCCCAGCGCCTTCATCTCCGCCTCGTCCAGCACGCGAATCTCGATCCCCGTGCCCTTCATCCGCGCCCGGCAGCGGGCGACGAAGCTTTCGGGGTAGATGATATTGGCGGGTTCCGTAACCAGTTCACGGGTGAATTCAACGCCGTCCGCCAGCGCGGCTTCGGTAGCCCATGCCTGCGCAGTCCCGGCGGGCGCGCCAATCACTTCGATCGATGCCAAAGTGGCCTTCTGATCTTCGGGCAACCGGGTGCGGTATTGATCATAGCGCCAGCCGCGCAGCCGCGCGCCCAGCAACAGCGCGGCGGCTTCTGTCACAGTCAGGTTGCTACCGGTCAGATCGATCGCCAGGGCCGTCTCGCCCGAGGTGAGGTATTTCGCGGTCAGCGCCGCGCCTGCGCGTTCCATCGCGGAAGTACGGGCCGCGCGCGGCTTGCCATTGGCCTCACCCACTCCGACCAGCGCGATCCGCGCAACCTTGCCGTCTTGCGAAACAAACCCCTCATGGATCTGGCCGGTCTTGCCGCTGAACCGCGATGCCCGTGCGCCTTCGATCAGCACCGGATCAAGCTCTGCCGGCAGGGCGTCCTGCTCCACCACCCGGGCGATTAGCCGGGAAGCTGAGGTAGTTGGCGCTTCGACGAATACGATCTTCATGCTGGCTCCCACGGGAAATTGCGGTCTGCGGCAGTCTGTTGACGCCACACGCTTCTGCGGATTGCAGTTAGGCGCGGGCGGTGCGATAGGCAACCCATGCTCCCTGTCGTGCAGCCTGTCCTGCAAATCTGTGATCGCTCCCTGCTGCGCACCTGCGCGGAAGCTGCCGCCTTGGCGCTGGCACTGTTGGGCTGTCCCGCTGCTGCGCAAGCGCAAGCGGCAGCAGCGCCCCCCGCTGCCACACCAGCCCCGACCCCAGCACCAGATTCCGGCAGCCCGCCAGACTCCGGCAGTCCAATCGCGTTCGAAGCCGATGCCATCGCCTATGACAGCAATGACGATAGTGTAATCGCCAGCGGCAATGTGATCCTGCGCCGCGATGGCCAGTCGGTGCGCGCCGATAGCGTCACCTGGAACCGCAAGTCCGGCCAGATCGTGGCCAGCGGCAACATCCGGTTCGTCGATCCCGATGGCAACCAGCTGTTCAGCGACAAGGTTGAGCTAACCGACGAGCTTAAAGCCGGGGCGATGGAAAACATGTTGCTGGCGCTGCGCGAAGGCGGGCGGCTGGTCGCGGCCAAGGGTGAGCGGGCCGCCGATGGTACTGTCATCCTCAGCAACGCCGCCTACAGCGCCTGCGCGGTGGAGGATGACAAGGGCTGCCCGCGCAATCCCAGCTGGCGGATCACGGCGGCGCGGGTGATCTATGATCCCGAACACAAAAGCGTGCGGTTCAACGGCGCGCGGCTGGAACTGTTCGGGGTACGGCTGATGCCGCTGCCCGGACTGGTCGTTACCACCGATGGCCGGGCGATTTCCGGGCTGCTCATCCCCGATGTCCGCCTGTCTGCCTCAAACGGGGTAGAGTTTAGCGAGACATACTATCAGCGGCTGGCCAATAATCGCGATCTGGCGGTAACCGGCTATGTCTATACCGGCGCGCTGCCGATGATTTCCGCGCAATACCGGGCGCTGGCCTCCACCGGCGCCTATCAGGTGACCGGCTATGCCACGCGCAGCAAACGCATTTCGGTGGCAGGCACCAACACTGGCCAGCAAACCGATTTCCGTGGCTATTTCTTCGCCAATGGCAGGTTCCAGCTCTCTCCCCACTGGAGCATAATTGGATCGGCGCGGATCGCCTCTGACCGCACCTTCCTGCGCCGCTATGATATCAGCCGCGATGATCGGCTGCGTTCGATGATCGATGTCGAGCGGATGGACGATAACAGCTATCTCACAGTCGCGGGCTGGGCCACGCAAACCTTGCGCGTGGGCGAAAGCCAGGGCCAGGTGCCGCTGGCGCTGCCGGTGATCGATTACCGCCGCCGGATCAGCGATCCGGTGCTGGGCGGCAAGATCGAACTGCAGGCCAATAGCCTCGCGATTACCCGGACCAGTGGGCAGGATACCCAGCGCGCCTTTGCCAGCGCCCGCTGGGATCTGCGCCGCCTGACCAGGATGGGCCAGGAAGTGACCCTGACCGCGCTGGTGCGCGGCGATGTCTACCATTCCGATGAAAACGCGCTGACCGCCACCGCAATCTATCGCGGCAATCCGGGCTGGCAGGCCCGCGGCCTTGCCACTGCGGCGCTGGACGTCAAATGGCCGCTGGTCGGCAAATTCATGAATGGCACCCAGGTGCTGACCCCCAGACTGCAGCTGGTCGCCAGTCCGCAGCTGTCGAATTTTGCGGTGCCCAATGAAGATGCCCGCGCAATCGATCTTGAAGACAGCAATCTGTTCGCGCTCAACCGGTTCCCCGGCTACGACCGGATCGAGGATGGGGTGCGGTTTACCTATGGGTTCGATTGGCAGCTTGATCGGCCCGGCTGGCGGATCGCCACCACCATCGGGCAATCATACCGGCTGACCCGCAATCCCACCCTGCTGCCCGATGGCACGGGCCTGTCCAACCGGCTGTCCGATATCGTCGGGCGGACCGAGGTCAGGTTTCACGATTTCGTCAAACTCACGCACCGCTACCGGCTCGACAAGGATAATTTCGCGGTCCGCCGCAATGAATTCGATGCCACGGTGGGCACCCAGCGAACCTATGCGGAAATTGGCTATCTGCGGCTAAATCGCGATATCGGCACCGGACTGGAAGATCTGAAAGACCGCGAGGAACTGCGCGTGGCCGGCCGGATTGCCTTTGCCCGCTATTGGTCACTGTTCGGCTCGGGCGTAAT